>CAZZMU010000056.1:0-5014 GCA_964655345.1 uncultured Clavibacter sp. | reverse complement strand
GTCGTGCAGCACGTAATCGTGCGCGATTAATGGAGAACTCTCTCAGCGATTAGAGCCTGCTTAATCGCGATTAATCGGAAATGTAATTCGTACTTCTGTTCCTCTATTTGGCTTTTTGAACTCGATTGCACCAGCTAGTTCATTTAAGGTCAGTGTCTGCACAATCTGGAGTCCAAGATTGGTATTTTTCTCAAGGGAGAAACCATCTGGAATTCCGATTCCATCATCAATAACAGTTGCCGTCATGCTGTCTCCGAATTTTTCGGCACTGACTACTACGGTGGATCCGGTTTCTGATAGCCCGTGTTCAAGAGCGTTGTGAATCAATTCAGTCAATACCAGCGCTAATGGAGTAGCTACGAGCGAAGGAATAGAACCAAAATCCCCTTCTTTCTTAACGGATATCTCGTTTGGCCGAGTGCTGAGTTCGGCTGCGCTATGAATGATTTTAGAAATAACTTCATCAAATTGAACTAAATCTTGAGCGCTAGTCGACAGGGTTTCATGAACCAGGGCAATAGATGCAACGCGTCGGACCGCCTCTTCAATCGCGGCGCTGGCATTTGGATCATCAATTCTTCGAGATTGCAGGCGCAATAGCGCTGAGACTGTTTGAAGATTGTTCTTGACGCGATGGTGGATCTCTCGGATAGTCGCATCTTTACTAATCAAAGCTCTATCTTTACGACGTAATTCTGTGACGTTATGAACGAGAACTACTGCTCCAATTCGATTCTCGCCCTGAGTCAAAGGGATTGCGAGAAGATCAATCACTCCACTTGCATTTTCGAATTCATCTCGACGTAGATTCTTGCCACTCATGGAAACTCGCCAGTTCTCTTCTCTGGGTTGAGCACCTTCATTACGTGGCGTGAGGTTATCGAGTACTTCACCAAGCACGTGTCCCTCTAAATCTCGATCCCAGCCAATTCGATTAAATGCTGAACGGGCATTTGGACTAGCAAACAAAACTTTCCCTTCAACATCAAGACGAACTAGGCCATCACCGACTCGGGGAGCTGCCTCAGCAAGATACACACTGTCTTTAACCGGGAAATTACCTTCGGCAATCATTCGATAAATATGATTTGCGATCTCACGATAATTCAGTTCAAGCCGTGAAGGAGTTCGCATCGTTTCAAGATTGCGATGTCGTGAAATGACCGCAATTACTTTTCCAGCGAAGTAGACCGGGATAGTTTCTTCTTTGATGAGTAAGTCTCCAAGTTGTTCCGGTTGTGTATCTCGAACAATTTCGCCAGTAGAAAGTGCGTGATCAATATGTGGCCGCTTTCCCCACAAAACCTCATTTCCAATGAGATCTTGAGTGAAGACCGTTGCAGCAGTCATGGGACGAATGTGGGCTATTGCGATATGTCCTTCAGGCCAGCTCTTTTCATCTTGTCTCCGCGGAATCCACAGAACGAGGTCTGCAAAAGAGATATCTGCAAGAAGCTGCCATTCAGCGACAAGTTCTCCCAGACGTAGGACTTCTTTGTCGGTTAAGGAACTTGATCCCTCAACGAGATTACGGAATGGGAGATTACGGAATGGCATGGGCGAAAGGGTACTCAGAATGATTTATCGAGATAAATCGAGAGCTCTTGAACCGCCTTTCTAAGCGAGGATCGAGCCCCGACTTCACTCAAAACCGCAAATCGTCCTTCTGCTCGATCCACAAGTGAGTGGTCACGCGGTGTAATGAAATATGGATAATCAGAAATCTGATTCTTAAAGCTTTTATAGAGAGATTTTTGGCGATCTGTATTGCTCATCTTGTTCAAAACTACCGATAATGGAACTTCACGTAATTCATGGTGTGCGAAATTGAGAAAACCCTCTAATTCTGCGAGCGATCGATGGTTCAGTTGGGTTACATAAACAATTCGAGAACTCTGCAGGACTATCTCAAGGGTCTGTCGAGAATCTAATCTTCGATCAACCATGAGATCCTCGCGGAGAGTTGGCATTTGACCGACGTCAATCAGGCAACGCTTATCCCCGTATTTTTCAATTAGTGATTGATCCTCCTCAGAGACGATTCCCATGAAGGCTAATGAAGAACCAAGTATTGTCTTGCCTTCTCTTCGCGCGCCTAGACGAATATGCATATCTTGATGCCGCATATCTGCATCAATCAAGAGATTCTCCCGGGTTGATGAGAGTTCTGAGGCGACATTGAGCGCAATTGTTGTGATGCCTGGAGAACCACTAGATCCAGTAATTGCTATCCAATGGGGCATTCTCAATACCACCGAACGTGTCTTACGAGTATCTTCTGTCTTTCGTAGCGCTTCGTGAACCATTCTTAGAGTTAATTCTTCAGATTTCAAGGTTTTGCGTGAAAGAGACACAAATTTTAGATTCAGGTTATTCCGATGATCAATGACAGTTTTTTCAATATCGAAATCATCGCTAGCTACCACTAAGGTCCGCTGATCTGAATTTGCTCCAACGAGAAAATTTGCTAAATCTTCACTTGAAAACGCGCGAAATATCAACTCGTAACCTTGATGCGTAAGGGTTGCGATAATCCGATCTTCGTCTTCATGAGAGCGCACTGCGGTAATAAATGAGATGCTCACTCTGACTTAACCAGAATAAATTCATAGTCTGAGAAACTTGAAATGAATCCGTACACCTCACTGGTAGGAACTAAAAGTGTGAGACCAGTATCTCCGCCCAATTTGTTCGCATCCATATTCATGGCATCGACGCTTACACCTGTAAGCAATTTCTTGGTTGGATTCTGATTTAGCGCTTGGCCGAGACTTGCTGTCGAGCTTCTTAATACACCATAAACATCGACGATGCTTCCATTAGAAACACTGTGAGGTATTCGCAAGCTTGGTAGAGATATAGGAACTTTATGAAGATTAGAAATGGGTATTTCGGATAATGCAAAAGCTGGTACTAGTTCTGAGGCTCTTATGGGTCTTAGTACAAATGATCCAACGATGGGTGATGCCCCATCTAAATAAAACTCAGCCTTATTGACTAAAGCAACTCTAGTTATCGCAACATCCGATTCTTCAATCATCTCACCTGGTGCTAAGTCAGTCGTAGCGCTCCATACGGTGATCATCTTGCTGGTCGATTTTGAAATTACATACGCCGAGATCAATGATGCGACAATTAAGGTTACGCCTATAAATAGTCTGAAATCAAAATTCCAACGCCATCGACTTTTCACACTCCTAGATTCAATCTTTGCTTGACTTTTCTCGTGGTTAGCAGCTGTAAATGGATTTTTCATAGATGATGAATAGTCTGAGCAGATATAGTGAAATCTCATACTTTCGGATGAGATTTTCACTTTTTGCAGGTCTAAGAATTCGCCGATGGATAATTCACTCTCGTTTCAGCCCTATCTCGATCTATTCGAAAGTTCACCAACATATAAGGGAAGTTGCCTATGGAGTGATGATCCCAACCAGATCCACAAGTTGTACCTTGTTCCTACTTCACATGGTGAGAGTTATGATCCTGATTTTGCTCCAAACCCTTCTCCACTTTCTGAGCTTCCGAATATTGAGAGATGGACTTTGATGTACGTGGTTAGCGCTATTGAAGCTCTGTCTGGTCGACGTTCGATACAACAAATCGCACGTTCCACTCATAGATTCACTTACAACTCCTTGCTTCAAAAAATTGGAACTCTTAAAGAAGTCCCAAAAATCAGGAAATTTCATCGGCATCAGCCGATAGAAGGCGTCATTGAGATTACCGTGACGCTAGTTTTCAAGGAACGGGTTCGTGTACTCGCTGCCCGCTTCGAAGGCGTTGACCGGAAGTGGTTGTGTACCGAGTTTGAGATTCTATGAAGCGCCGTGGCAGCGTTTATATTTCTTTCCAGAACCGCAAGGACATGGTGCATTTCTAGATACGCCATCACTTCGAGTCGATGAGACAGAAGTTCCCGTTTCGCTGGGCGCGGAATATCGCAGTTCTTGGGTGGGAGCGTTCTGTTCAGTGCCTTTTGCCTCAACGTTCTTATCTTCGATCTTAATCTCCACATTGAAGAGGAAGCCAACCATTTCTTCCTTTACTGCATCCATCATCGCAGCAAAGAGGTCGTAGCCTTCTTTCTGATATTCCACAAGAGGATCACGTTGCGCCATTGCTCGCAAGCCAATTCCCTCTTGCAAATAATCCATTTCATATAAATGTTCACGCCATTTACGATCGAGCACTGAAAGAAGAATCTTGCGCTCGAGCTCTCGAGTTACTTCTTCGCCTAATTCTGCTTCACGTTTCGCGTAGGCAGCCACAATGTCATCGACAATTCGTTGAGCGAGAAAATCGCTATCTAGACCGGTACGTCCACCGACTTCCTTCTCAAGATCTTCGATCGAGAAGGAAATGGGATAGGTAGATTTGAGAACGGTCCATAATTGATTGAGATCCCACTCCTCAGGAAAACCTTCGCTGGTCGCGGCTTCAACATAACCACGCATGGTGTCTTCAATGAAAGTGAGTACTTGATCTTTAATGTTTGCGCCCTCAAGGACTTCGCGTCGCTCGCGATAGATCACTTCACGTTGACGGTTCATAACATCGTCATACTTAAGGACGTTCTTACGCATTTCAAAGTTCTGAGATTCAACTTGAGTCTGGGCAGACTTGATGGCATTGGTAACCATCTTCGATTCAATCGGAGTATCTTCTGGAATTCCTGCAGCAGTTAAAAAGCGTTCTACTAGCGCCGAATTGAATCGACGCATCAACTCATCTTGAAGTGAGAGGTAGAAACGTGATTCTCCGGGATCTCCTTGACGGCCCGAGCGACCACGCAGCTGATTATCGATGCGTCGTGATTCATGGCGCTCGGTACCAAGTACATACAGTCCACCCAGTCCGACAACTTCTTCATGACCTTTTGATACCGCAGATTTTTGTTTTGCAAGTTCGGCGGGCCACAATGATTCATATTGCTCAGGATTATCGACGGGTGAGATTCCTTGGCGCTGCAATTCATAATCGGCCATGAATTCAGGGTTACCGCCGAGCATGA
>CAZZMU010000055.1:0-5082 GCA_964655345.1 uncultured Clavibacter sp. | reverse complement strand
GATAGCGAAGTTCCAAGCGCTGCACCTGTCATTGGCACTGATAATCCAACATGAAGATCATCACCCTCGCGCACGAGGAATTCATCTTCTTCCACGATTATTTCGACGTAAAGATCACCTGCTGGCCCACCACCTGGTCCAACTTCCCCCTGACCTGACAACTGAATTCGATTTCCAGTTTCAACTCCGGCAGGAATTTTCACGTCAAGGTTTCGTTTCGCGCGAACTCGTCCGTCTCCGGCACATTCACTACAGGCAGATGGAATGACGGTTCCAAAACCTTGACATGTTCCGCAGGGGCGAGATGTCATTACTTGTCCAATAAATGAACGTGTTACTTGTTGAAGTTCACCACGTCCTTTGCAGATATCGCAGGTCTTGGGTGAAGTTCCTGCCGCACATCCGTCACCGCCACATTGCGAACAGATAACTGCAGTTTCAACACCGATGTCACGCGTAGTACCGAAGCACGCTTCTTTCAAATCAATATTTACTCGTATCAGAGCATCTTGACCTTGACGCATTCGGGGACGCGGGCCGCGTGGAGCGCCACTTCCGCCGAAGAACGCATCCATAATGTCGCTAAACCCGCCAAAACCTCCGCCAAAACCGCCATACGAATCGCCACCGCGATCGTAGGAACTTCTCTTATCTGGATCGCTGAGTACTTCGTAAGCCGCTGTGATCTCTTTAAATCGATCTTGAATTTTCGGATCTGGATTCACATCAGGATGCATTTCGCGCGCTAATTTGCGGTAGGCCTTTTTGATTTCATCTTGGGATGCGTTTCGATCAACGCCGAGAACGTGGTAGTGATCACTCATGATTGAGCATCCATCAGGAATCGACCAACGTATCGCGCAACCGCATTAACCGCAGTCATGGAGGATGAATAATCCATTCTCGTTGGCCCAATGATTCCTAATCCGCCTAGAGGATTTCCTTCCATGCCGTAACCCATAGTCACAAGACTGGTCCGCTTTAAACCCATTTCATTCTGTTCTTCGCCAATGCGAACGCGCATCGTATCTCCAGCATCACTTAACAGGCGTAGTAGAACAACTTGTTCCTCAAGAGCTTCAAGAATTCCATGTATGTCAGCAGAAGATTCGCCTGATCCGCGTGCAAGATTTGCTGTTCCTGCAAGAACGACTTTTTCTTCAGGTTTTTCAATCGCCATTTCAATCAAGTTCGAGATGATGAGCGCAGTAGATGTGCGCTCATTTCTACCGAAAGCTGCCAAGATTCCCTCAAGCTGTGGTGCGACGTCGGACATAGATTTGCCTACCACCGCGCTATTTAGTCGTTGGCGTAAGTCAGATAACAATATTTCATTGAGTTCATAGGGAAGTTCCAGTGTTCGCTGCTCGACGCGACCAGTATTAGTTATGAGAACCATCATCAATCGAGTTGGCGTCAGCAACACAAGTTCAATATGTCGAACCCGTGACTTAGTCAGAGATGGGTATTGGACAACCGCAACTTGCTTTGTGACGTGGGCTAGTAATCGAACCGTACGCATGACGATGTCATCTAGGTCATTAGCACCTTCAAGGAAAGTCTCTATCGCTCTTCGTTCGGCTTTAGATAGTGGTTTTACGGTGGCAATTTTGTCTACGAATAATCGATAGCCCTTATCGGTTGGAATACGGCCCGCACTTGTGTGAGGTTGGGTGATAAGTCCCGCTTCTTCTAGCACCGACATTTCATTGCGAATCGTCGCTGGCGAAATTCCTAAGCCGTGACGTTCAGAGATGGCTTTCGAGCCAACTGGCTCTTCAGTTGCAACATATTCATCGACAATTGCACGGAGAATATCTAGTTGACGTGATTCCATCTTCAGATTTTTTCCAATTAGATTGTGGCTATCCCAATAGTAGCCAAGATGATGAGAAGCATCGCAGGAAATCCAGTACGAATCTTATTTGCTTTGAAATGGTAGAAAATCGCTCCCGCCATGATGAACCAAATTGCAACAAATCCATAGAGCTCGAGATCAGAGTTATCGAGTGCAAATCCAATGATGAGAGATGAAGAAGCAAGGACTTCGAAGATTCCAACTAGTCGAGCCAAACCATCGGGAAATCCAACATCACGAGTTCCAGAGAGCCCGGCATTGCTGCCGCTAGCTTTCGATAATCCAGAAATCAAGAAAATCAGGGCTAGAAGCAGGCTGATTACAGTGTGAAGGGTTTCCATAAGGAGAAAAGTTACTACAAAACCATCTCACGCACGATTCGATCTGCAATCAAGCGTCCATTTTTACTTAGAACTAATTTTTGTTGCGCCCAACTCTCTTTATCGAGATGCCCACTATCGACGAATCTTTCCGCAACGTGAATTTGTGGAGTCGATAATTGAGAATGAGGAATCCCCTCCCGTCGCCGGATTTGAAGCAAAATGAATTCATCAGCTTTATTTTCATTCGTTAAAGTTTCTCGTTCCAAAATCGGAGACTCGTTGAGCATAATCCGTTCTTGATAACTCTTAGGGTGCTTAATATTCCACCATCGCTCATCGCCAAAATGGGAATGCGCACCGGGCCCTACTCCCCACCACCATGAACCATCCCAATACGCAATATTGTGGCGACATTCACCGCCGGGCCGACTCCAATTACTTAACTCATACCAAGTAAAACCTGCCCGTTCAAAAGACTCATCCGCATAAAGATACTTTTCAGCAGTTTCGTCATCTGGTGGCATCACCAATTCTCCACGAGAGATCTGTGCAGCTAACTTGGTGCCACGTTCCACAATGAGTGCATAAGCGCTTATATGATCAATAGGAAGTTCGAGCGCTGCATTGACACTGGATTTCCAATCATCAAAACTCTCTCCCGGAGTTCCATAAATCAAATCAACACTCACATGTTCGTAACCTGAATTTCGAGCTAACTGAACTGCTTTAATGACATTCTCTGGTTGATGTGTGCGATCCAAAGTTGAAAGTACATGAGATACGGCTGATTGCATTCCCATCGAGATTCTTGTTGCACCTGATTCACGCATCTCTACTAGAAATTGCTCAGTCACAGAATCTGGGTTGACCTCGATTGTGATCTCAGCCTGAGGTAAGAGGTCAAAATTTCTCTTAATTGTTGCAATCACTCGCGAAAGATCTGAAGCGGGCATCAAAGATGGAGTTCCACCACCGAAAAAGATAGTGGGGACTTGAGCAGGTCCGATTGTCGCCTGGGCCATTTCAATCTCACGAATGGCAGCATCGATGTAATTTTGAGAGACGACGGCAAGGTTCGGACCTTGGAGTTCTGCGGGGGTATAAGTGTTGAAATCGCAGTAACCGCAGCGCTTCACGCAGTAAGGAATGTGAACATAAAACGAGAGCCGAGGGCTCACCTTACTTCTTTACCTTTCCACTTTCAGCATCCGCATTAGTTGAAAGTGCAGCGATAAACGCTTCTTGAGGTACTTCAACGCGACCCACCATCTTCATGCGTTTCTTACCCTCCTTCTGCTTTTCCAGAAGTTTACGTTTACGGGAGATATCTCCGCCATAACATTTTGCGAGAACATCTTTTCGAATCGCACGAATATTCTCGCGAGCAATGATTTTTGCGCCGATTGCCGCTTGAATCGGAACTTCAAATTGTTGCCTTGGGATGAGCTCGCGCAATTTGGTCGTCATCATTACGCCATATGGATAAGCCTTTTCGCGATGAACAATGGAACTAAAAGCATCGACTGTTTCACCTTGAAGCAAGATATCCACTTTAACCAGGTCGCCTTCAGCTTCACCGATTGGCTCGTAATCCAAAGAACCATAACCTTTAGTTCGAGATTTCAATTGATCGAAGAAATCAAAGACGATTTCCGCGAGGGGCAGGGTGTAACGAATTTCAACTCGATCCTCCGATAAATAGTCCATTCCATTGAGAGTTCCACGCCGTTGTTGGCAGAGTTCCATGATGGTCCCGATGTAATCCGTGGGTGAAAGAATCGTTGCTCGAACAATCGGCTCGAGTACACGGTCTACTTTTCCGCTGGGATACTCACTTGGATTCGTGACAATAACTTCTTCGCCGCCTTCTTTGGTAACGCGATACACAACGTTTGGCGCGGTAGATATCAGAGTTAGATTGAACTCACGCTCGAGTCGTTCACGAACGATTTCCATATGCAACAAGCCGAGGAAGCCACAACGAAAACCAAATCCTAAAGCTGCAGAAGTTTCTGGTTCGTAAACGAGGGCCGCATCGTTGAGCTGTAATTTATCAAGCGCGTCGCGCAGCATTGGATATTCATCGCCATCAATCGGATACAGGCCGGAAAAGACCATTGGCTTTGGATCTTTATATCCTGATAGCGCTTCCTTTGTTGGTTTATGAAATGTTGTGACCGTATCTCCGACACGAGATAAGCGAACATCCTTTACGCCCGTGATGAGATAGCCAACTTCTCCTACGCCTAGGCCCTTGCTGGAGACTGGTTCTGGAGAGATAACACCGATATCAAGTAACTCATGTTTCACGCTCGTAGAAAACATCTGAATCTGTTCGCGGGGCGAGAGATGACCATCGACAACACGCACATAGGTAACAACGCCGCGATATGTGTCATACACCGAATCGAAAATCAGCGCACGTGCCGACGCATTCGGATCTCCTTGCGGAGGAGGAATCTGGGCAACGATTTGGTCGAGTAACTCTTCAACGCCATCACCCGTCTTACCAGAAACACGTAAGCAATCTTCTGGTCTGCAACCCACTAATTTTGAGAGTTCAATTGCGAATTTTTCTGGTTGTGCAGCTGGAAGATCAATCTTATTGAGCACTGGAATGATGGTGAGGTTGTTCTCCATCGCCAGATAGAGATTTGCAAGAGTTTGAGCTTCGATTCCTTGTGCACAGTCAACTAACAGGATTGCACCTTCACATGCCGCAAGCGAACGAGATACTTCATAAGTGAAATCAACGTGACCAGGAGTATCAATCATGTTAAGTATGTATTCCTTGCCGTCGATCCCAGATTTCCATGGCAGTCGTACTGCTTGACTCTTAATCGTGATGCCGCGCTCGCGCTCGATATCCATACGATCGAGATATTGCGCGCGCATATTTCG
>CAZZMU010000054.1:0-5100 GCA_964655345.1 uncultured Clavibacter sp. | reverse complement strand
GCTGCTCGTCCCGACATGGTGCGCTCTCCTGCAAAACAGAAAGAGCTCAACACTGCAGCGCTCGAAGGCGGTCAGTATTACCTCATGACAGTTGGCGAATGGAATTCCATCTTCCGGCGCTAACAACTAGTCAGAAAACCCGGAGTGTCACGAGGGGCGCTCCGGGTTTTTTGCTGTCGTCAGTATTCCAACAATTCAGGTCCGAGCTAGAGCAGTTAGATTTAAGAGGCGTAACGCAGGAAAGTTTCGATTTCGGGTCGCTCTGAGATTGGAGCAATTTCTAGATTCCCGTAAGCGTTTTTTGCAATCACCTTGCGGCGCGCGACATAAGTAGGAGAGGCACCCACAAGAATATGTTCAAAGCGAACTGAACCACGAATGTAGTTGTCAAGTAATGTGAAGTTTCTAGACTCACTAAATACGGCTTCCTCTTTGGGTACGTCAAGATTGTTATGCGGGAAGAGAGCCCGGAAAGTTATTGCAAGAGCTCGCAGACCGGCATTCACGATTCGCCGTGCGTAGAACTGTGGTCCTCGAGCAAAAGCTGCTACAGCGATGAAACGTTGGAAGTGGACTCGCTTATTCACCAGGGCGCTATAGGAATCATGAGTCATAAACCGAATCAACTCAGCGATGTCGGTAGCGCCACTAAAAGCTTGAGTCTGTCGACATTGAGAGATGAGTTGGTGACGTAAGAGCGGGAAAGCCAGCTTGGCACTCTGGTGTTCAATTTCCTCAAGTGAATCATTATCTGCATAAAGCGCTAAACCATTGTCGGCGCACCATTGTGCCCGCGCGCGCTGATCATCAGTCCCGCGATTGTTTGGAATGAAGAGGGTTGGTACTGCCGCAGGAATATTTTCGTGAACACTGTTGTAGCCAGCCGCACAGACAGTTGCATCAAAAGCAGGAAGCAAATCGGCGAGTGGAAAGTGTCTGATGACCGTGGCGGTCATATTTCTCGGCAGTAATGACTCTCCATTTTCACCTACAGGTTTCCTCGCCATAACTATCTGGACATCGGGCCACGAAGCTAGACCCTTAAAGACAGCGGAAATTCTTTCGTTGAGATCTGTATTGCCAATTCCCAATTGAACGAGTACGACGGGCTTATCTGGATTAACTCCCATGAGCTCACAAGCTTTGTTGCGGTTCAATGCTCTTCTCTCATCAAAAAGAGAGACTGGATTCATCAACAGGGCTTCGGCTCTTGACTTGGTTGGACCGCGGTCGGCACTTCTTGCTATATCGCCCGGTTCAATTACGTAATCCATGAGTTTGGATTGCAGACCCAATAAAACACCCTGAGGTTTACGCTGCCACATTCCCCTACGAATCCAAACTAAATTGATATGAGGTCTTGCAAATTTTGCCGCCACAATGCCTGCGTAAGGCACAACTCCATCAAATGTGACGACTTTTGCATCAGTTTCATCAATCAGCGCAACGAGTCTATCTCGCAGATATCGATCCCACTTCTTTTTAACCATCAAACCTTTGTCACGACCCGGTACATATTCACACTCAAGATTTAGTGCGGAGGCAACTTCTACGACTGAATACGCCATCGAAAAGATGATTGGACGAACATATGGTTGTAATTCTCGTGCAATCGCGCTTGCTCGGATGAGATGTCCCGCCCCAACGCCGTTGCTGGTCACCATGATCACCGACGGTTTCGACACATCACTAGGTTAAGTACTCAAATTAAACGGAACCAAAATTCCAAGTGAACGTAAGATTTTTTATCGAGTGCCATAAGAAGTTTACTGAAGCGACTGTGACACTTCACCATATATTCTCTTCATTGTAAGGAAAAAAGCGACCATTAGTTAGGTGAGAATCGCAATAATCACAGAATCGTTCTTGCCGAGTATCAACGGCGTGACTAACTCGGTCATCCAAGCAAGAAAGTCTCTTCTTTCCCATGGGCATGATGTCTTGATCATCGCACCGGATGGTGGACCGACTGCAGATACTTATGAAGGGTCAAAGCTTGTCAGATTGCCAGCAGTAAATTTGAAGAATTCCTTACCAGTCGCATTACCCAGTCCAGCAATTGAACGCGTACTGCGCGCCTACGCACCGGATATCGTTCATTTAGCATCACCAGCAATTATGGGTGCATTTGCTCAACGCGTGTGTAGTCGTTTAGGAATTCCAACAATCGCTGTCTACCAGACAGATTTTGTAGGATTCTCCAGACATTACCGTATGGGTTTTGCCACTCACGGAATAAACCAATTAGTTAAGAGCATTCATAGGAATGCAACACTGAACCTTGCACCTTCTCAATATGCGACCAATATTCTTTTGGAACTTGGCATAAAGTCGGTTGCAAGATGGGGTCGCGGAGTTGATTTAGAACTCTTTAATCCGATGCGAAGAAGCATTGAATCATCTCGTAGGGGAAAGAAGATTCTAGGATTTGTTGGTCGTCTCGCACCAGAAAAGGAGATTCACAAGCTGGCACAACTTGCAAGCGACCCAAGATTTCAGATTGAGATTGTAGGAGATGGTCCAGAGCGATTGAGGCTACAAGAGTTAATGCCACAAGCGCACTTCGCGGGAAGACTTACTGGCGCACAACTAGCTGAAAGTATCGCGAATTTTGATTGTTTTATTCATCCTGGCGAACACGAAACCTTCTGTCAAGCTGCACAAGAAGCTCTCTCCTCAGGAGTACCAGTGATTGCACCTATAAAAGGTGCCGTGAGGGAATTCGTTATAGATGGATTCAACGGATTGACCGTAGATATGTCAAAGTCGAATTCGCTGAAGGAAATCAGTGATGACCACTGGAACTTGCTTTTTTCCAGCGAATTCAAAATTAACGCACGCAATTCAGTAGCAAATCGTAGTTGGGATTCCGTGAACAGCGAATTGATATCTCATTATCGGTCGATAGTTTCACAACGCGAACCATTGGAAAGCCAGAGAGCATCATGAAAATTCTGCATATTGCTAACTTTTATGGGCCTAAATCTGGTGGGATAAAGACAACAATTCATGATTTAGGGAAGAGATATCAAAAAGCGGGACATCAATTTACTTTCGTAGTTCCTGGTATTCACTTGTCACAAACTACAACAACATATGGAACTGCACTCTATCTTTCGAGTCGTGAATTGCCATTCTCAGGCGGCTATCGCATCTTCAAGAGTAAAAGAGAAATCAAACAAGCCATAATCATGAATAAACCAGACCGCATTGAGTGTTCTGATCGTTTTACTCTGTTGTTCATAGGTCCGTGGGCGAGAAAGAGAGGGATTGAGACGCTCGTTTTCAGTCATGAAACCCTCAGTGGCCTATTTGCAAAATTCTTACCAGCTCCAAAAGTTTTTACCAAGATAGCAGACTGGCACAATGGTCGCCTATCGCGGGCATTTGATTACGTGATTGCAACTACGCGATTCGCGGCGCGAGAGTTTGAGAGTATAAAGGTGTCTAATCTCAGACTGATACCTCTCGGTGTGGACTCTTCCACCTTCTCCCCGGAAAGTGGCAGCGAGATTCTCCGTCAAGAATTCCTTGTAGATTCAAAATATCTGTTAGTCCATTGCGGTCGTCTATCGCCGGAGAAAGATCCTCATATATCTTTGGGAGCACTTCGCGTTTTGAGAGAGAAATTTGGGATAGATGCGCGACTGGTAGTAATTGGAGGTGGTCCTCTATCCGAAAAATTGAAAAATTATGCTGCAGGCCTACCTGTCACTTTTACGGGATACATCGCAAACCCGGCAAAGATCGCGGCAATTCTCTGTGCCGCGGATGTATCTCTTGCGCCAGGCCCACTTGAGACATTCTGCCTCTCCGCACTCGAATCTTTGAGTTGTGGGACTCCCGTTGTGGCGAATTCTCGTTCTGCGGTGGGTGAACTTCTTGATGAAAACGGTTTAAAGAGATGTGGTGCTACAGCCAAGGATGAATTTGAATTTGCGGAAAAGATTTCGTTAATTCTTCGTGGACCTTCATTGAGATTAGCAGCGCGCAATCGAGCACTGGAATATTCGTGGGACCGAACCGTGCAAGAACTCCTGAAATTGGGGGCTACTGACATTTCAGAGGCGCGAGCAGCATGAAGAAAACCCTTAACTTTGTGGTCATGGGTGACAGCGGAGCCTATGGGACTGGCGATGTAATTCAGGCTGATAGACCGTTAGGCTGGGCTGCTCGAATTGCAGAGGCAATTGAAACTCCATTGACATTCCTCAATGTAGCTCGACCTGGTGCTAAGTCGTCTGACTTAGTAGAACACCAATTACCAATTGCGAGGCACTTCAAGCCAGATATTGCAGTTGTCGTCGTGGGCGGTAACGATATGCTGCGCAATAACTTCTGTCCGAGCCGACTCCGCAACAATTTAATCGAAATTCTCACGGGATTGACTTCAATAGGAACGCATGTAATTACCTTACAACTTCACGATCCTTCAAAGATTTTGAAGCTTCCGAGGGCATTGGAAAATGCTCTTCTGAAACGCGTGGAATCAGTGAATGCAGTTTATGAGGAATTAGCAACGCGCTTTCCGATGATTTCCATCAAGGCGCGCGAAATTGAAGGTGTGAATGAAAGAAAAAATTGGCATGTCGATTTACTTCATCCTGGTCCTCAAGGTCATGTTTTGCTCGCAAAAACTGCCTTGTTAGAGCTGAGTAAGCTTGGGGTGGAAGTACGAACTTTGGAGACAACGGAACTTCCCCAGATGTCTCGATGGAAAAAAGTTGAATGGATGTTTCTAAAGGGAGGGCCATGGTTCTTCAAACGTTCTTTTGATTTATTACCAGTTGCGCTTTTTTTGATCTTGAAAGAAATTGTCTGCGCAAGATTGTCGCCATTTTTGCCGAACCACGATAGACTTGTGCGTTATGGCGCGAACAGCGAAAAAGATAAGTTCGATGCGGTTAATCGATCCTTTTGATGCATTAGACCTGGCGCACACGGCTGCTTTAGAAGATGCAAAGAATGAAAAGTTTGTTGGCGCTCACATCTCTGTTGATTCCGATAACGATCATGTAGCCACTTATTTATTTGAAGCGTTTTTGCCGGGTTATGTTGGTTGGCGTTGGGCGGTCACAGTTGCGAAAGTGGATTCTCAAA
>CAZZMU010000053.1:3027-5106 GCA_964655345.1 uncultured Clavibacter sp. | reverse complement strand
GGCGACTCCGCCGGTGACAAAAAGATGCTTTGTCACATGAGGGGCGGTCATGGAGCGCTAACTTATCACGCCTTCTCGTTGACGCGTAAATCGAGCAATTCCCGAGCGTGTTCTTGAGCGTGTTCTGATTCTTCAACGCCTGAGAGCATGCGAGCGATCTCGACTTCTCGATCGTGATCTGTAATGCGTCTGATGGTGCTTTCAGTGACAGAGCCCGAGATGTCTTTCTCAATAACAATGTGGTTATCAGCCCACAATGCAACTTGCGCAAGATGAGTCACAACAATGACTTGAGCTGACTGCGAGAGTTTCCACAATCTTCTTCCAACTTCTAATGCCGCTTTTCCGCCGACGCCAGCATCGACTTCGTCAAAGACATACGATCCCAACTGATATTCCTCAGCAATTGCGACTTCTAACGCCAACATAAGCCTTGAAAGTTCACCTCCGCTCGCCGCCTTCGATATCGGTAGCATCTCTCCTGCTCCGTGACTGGTGAAAAGCATTGCTACTTCATCTAATCCAGATGGCATGAAGTTCTCGTCACGATCTCCATTACGAGTGGTAATTCGTATTTCAAAGCGAGCCTTAGGCATGGCAAGTTCGCGAAGTTCTGATGTGACTTTTTCACTTAAGTTCTGCGCTTGTTTTAGTCTAGCTTGAGATGTTTTGTGAGCAGCGCTCACTACATTGTTCCGCAGAACTTGCAGCTTCAATTCCAGTTCTGAAATTCGATCATCCCCCGCCGTGAGATCTGAAATCCGCTGTTGCGAAAGTTGTGCTTTCTCTATGGCTTCTCTCAGCGCTTCTTTTTTATCGTTTGATTCGCCAAATCGTTTCGCGAAACTACTCAAAACCGCTTTTCGTGCGAGGGAGTTTTCGAGCGCTTGTGGATCAGCGGCTAAATTCTCAATATATCTATCGAGGTCAGATGCGATATCGATCAGCGAGAAAAGGGCGTCAGAAGCTCGATCGTGGAGCAAGTCCAACTCTGAATCTTTACCGCGGGCACCCTGTAAGAAACGCTTCATGTGATGCAGTGAATTGAGTGAACCATTCTCCTCATCTGCCAGGGCTTGCTGTGCTCCCGTTGCTGCAAGCCGAAGATCTTCGACGCTCTCTAAACGCGAAATCGTGGACTCTAGAAGGTCTAACTCATCAGATTTTGGCTTAACCTTTTCGAATTCTTGGGCTAGTTCACGTAAGATTGAAATCTCTTTGTCACGGTCAGCAAGCAACTTTCGAAGATCGTTAATCTCTCGTTTTTGCGAATGGTATTCCTCTAATAAGTGCTGGTATTCAGTAAGCGGTTCGGCAATTGATTCGCTCCCCGATAAATCGAGCAGGTCACGTTGCTTATTCGGTTTAGTAAGAACCAAGCTTCCATGTTGGCCATGTACTTCAATTAACTCTTGGCCTAATTGGTTGAGTGCCGAGACTGTACTTGTTGAGCCGGAGATTAGTGCACGACTTTTTCCATCTTTTGTAACATTTCTCGTGACAACAATTTCTTCATCTGTGATTTCTATTCCTTGTTCATCGAGAAAAGATAAAAGTGGCTGCGACGCTCCGCCGAGTGAAAAAACTCCGGACACCGTCATACGCTCATGGCCCCCGCGAATCAAATTGGAATCCGCTTTTTCACCAAGAAGGAGTGAGAGAGCTGTGAGCACCATAGTCTTGCCAGCTCCAGTTTCGCCTGTGATGACATTCAGTCCCGGAGCGAAATCAACTACCGCATGATCTATGACTCCGAGTCCGCGGATATTGATCTCTTCAAGTCGTGTGCGGCTCGCCGCTTTCTTTTTATTCGCCACGCCAACCATCGACGGGAAGTTTGAATTTTGCGACTAGACGATCTGCAAAAGGTGCAGCTTCAATATGAGCAAGATTAATGAAAGATTTATCACTGGAGAGCACAATTCGATCCTTTTCAATCAATGCAAATTTCCGCAAACCATCTGCAGAGAGAGCGCCCACATCACTTTCGACATCGATAACAATTTCTGATTCTGGTGAAATTACCATCGGATCGGAGAATAGTGCGTGCGCGGCAAGTGGCAGCAGAACAAGCGCTTC
>CAZZMU010000053.1:0-2927 GCA_964655345.1 uncultured Clavibacter sp. | reverse complement strand
TTGCTCTGCGCCACGAAGAATTGTTCCATCTCCACCGAGAACTACTGTGAGTTCGATAGAGGCCAAATGCTGTGACAACTCATCACTGTTGATCGATCTCACGCCATTGAATTCTTGTGGCGCCGTAGACAAGAACTCAATCCCATCTTTCGATAGTGAGGTGACTATTTCTTCTGCGACTTTGAGAGCTTCGGGTCGATGAGGATGGAGAACAAGAAGGACTTTACGTGCGCTCATTACTGAGGTCCTTTCTTTATCGCTTCATCAAGTGCCACATCTGAGATTGCGGGAGCCCCTGTCTTGAGCCAGAGGAAATATTCAACATTTCCCGATGGGCCAGGTAGAGAGCTCGCCACTACCCCAACGGTACCTAAACCAAGCTCGAGCGCGCTCTGAGCAACTTCACGGACGGAGCTGCGACGTAATTCTGGATCACGGACAACTCCACCAGCGCCCAGTTTTTCCCGCCCTACTTCAAATTGTGGCTTCACCATAATGACAAAATCTGCGTCGGGTTTGGTGACCGCAATGAGCGCGGGAATCACCAAAGTGAGAGAGATAAAAGACAAATCAGCAACCACGAGATCAGGGGCTTCACTTAAGGATTGTGCAGATAAAGTGCGAACATTGGTGCGGTCGTGAATTTCGACACGTGGATCTTGTCGAAGTTCCCACGCAAGTTGGCCATATCCCACATCAACAGCAATCACTTTTCGTGCACCGCGCTTCAGAAGTACATCCGTAAATCCGCCAGTAGATGCGCCCGCATCAAGGGCAACTTTTCCGGCTACAACGATTTCTGAAAAAGCATCCAGTGCGCCGGCAAGCTTGTGGCCACCACGCGAAACATAATCATCACGGACGCCAGCTAAGGTGATTGATGTTTCAGCATCAACTTGAGTGGCTGGCTTTGATGCCGGAATCCCTTTGACTAAAACTGAACGCGTCTCAATCAAATCAACGGCGTGTTCTCGAGACCGTGCCAGACCTCTACGCACCAACTCTGCATCAAGTCGAATGCGCATCCAGAACTGCCTTTCTGAGGTAACTTCTCTCTACATTAAGAAGAGAATCTAACTTGAGATTCCCTCAACTCCTGAGAGAGCTTGGGATAACTCCTGGTTGATCTCATCAAAGCGTTTTCCGTGTTCTTCCAAGGGAGTAAATGTGATCTCATTGATGCGCTTCTTGAGCGCTGAGATACTTTCGAGAGAGATTTGAGTCTCCATCATTTCGCACTCTTCTTTCGCGCCGGCTTCTTATTCGCAGATTTCTTCAGGGGTTTGGCTTTCGCCGTCTTAGGAGAGGTTTTGCTCGATCGGTTGGATGTGACCAATCTAGTTTTGAGCGTTTCCACTTCACGTGCGAGACGGTCAAGATCTTCTTGCTTTGCAAAACCCATCCGTTTGACGGAGCGTTGAACTTCATCTTCCACTCGCTGCTTTATCGCCTCGCCACTCTCGCGCGCCCACGTATTGAGCGCAGCCGCTACTTCTTGTGGACTCTTTTCCCCTGACGAAACTTTCGAAAGATAGGTACGGAGAGCTGAAAAAAGGTCATTAGCCATGGGGCAAAGGTATCTAAACTCGTCGTAATTCGCGTCCTTCAACCTGCCATCGACTTGCAATCGTGTTGCCCGCTCGCCAAAAACGTCGCCGTAAGGTACCTCTAACTTCAATCCATTCATCATCTACCAAAGTGAGCGCTCGCTTACGAAGCGCCGCGCTCCAAAATGCAAGATCAAAGGTGTCGTAACCATCTCGATCGTCCCGCCCAATCACAATTCGTACTTCAACAACTTTGTCGCCACTTGGTAGTTCCTTCTCCACAGCAGGTGTGCTTGCGCGACCTAGGAGAGTTACTTCATTTGCGTATTCATAGCCATCGCTTTTCACTTTGCTCATTCCAACTCCTCATCGATAGGCGCCTATTACATGGCGCAACCTTGAGGCGCAATTAAATGTGAATACGCTGACAGAAAATTATTGATCAGTGAGAGTTTGTGGATATTTCGCAACGAAGCGAGCAGCTTCGTCATCCCGCCCTGCTGCAATCAGCGCCTCGCAATATGCTTGTCGTAGTTTCTTGCTCCACAAAGCATCACCTTGGGTTAGTTCTGGGCAGGTAAGAGTTACTACCGCGGCATCATGTTGTCCGAGGGCTCTCCGCGCACCTGATGCTGCAAGTCGCAATTCAACTCGCTCCGCTGCAGAGAGGATCTTGGGATCCACGGAACCGGCAATTTCTAGTGTTTTACGCGGGTTTCCTAAGGCCAATTCGCATTGCGCGAGGTATGGAATCACAGATGGAGAACCTGAAATTCTCTGAGCGGCGCGAAGTTCTTTCTGCGCTTCTTGGTATTTCTTAACATTGAGCGCTGCGATACCTGCGCGTTCACGAACAATTGCTACTCGCCCAGCTCTAAATGCTGCCGATTGCCCATGCCAATAAGCTCGTTCGGGATCCGTTTCTAGAAACATGGTGAGGCACACTAGATGTTTAGCAACGCGCTCTGCGTTATCTGCAGCTAACGATTGAAGTGCGAAAGCTTCTCGTTTCTCTAATTCTTTTCCAGTTACTTCTTCGGGAATCGGAGGTTCAGCAAACTTTCTAACTCGCTTATTTTCATCACTCACAACTCGTCGATCATTAGGACGCATTGGTGGACGCGACGGGCGATCACCGGGACGTCTCTGTGGTCTGCGATCAGATGGCCGACTCGATGAAGAGCGAGAACTCGGACGTGATGATGGCCGACCTGAAGGTCTGGATGGTCGCTTTTCCATTCTCACATTCCCTTCTTTGAAAAACTTAACTAAAAATTTAATGCGAAAACAAAAAAGGGGCCACAGTAATCTGCAACCCCTTTTTTTAATGTAAGTCCGGCGGCGTTCTACTCTCCCACAAGGTGACCCGTGCAGTACCAT
>CAZZMU010000052.1:0-5419 GCA_964655345.1 uncultured Clavibacter sp. | reverse complement strand
TGGTACATCTCCGTCGATGGCGGCATGAGCGACAATATTCGTCCTGGACTTTATGATGCTGAGTACTCCATTGCACTTGCTAATCGTGAAAGCCAAGCCGAACTTCGTCTCTCACGTATCGTAGGAAAACATTGCGAAACTGGAGATATTGTCATTAAAGATGTTGAACTACCAAGCGATATCGTTCCTGGAGATTTACTCGCGGTTCCTGCGACCGGCGCTTATGGTCGAAGCATGGCGAGCAATTACAACCATATGGTCCGCCCACCAGTGATTTCAGTCCTTAATAAAGAGGCGCGCATCATGGTTCGACGCGAAACCTATGCTGACCTTCTAGCCTTGGAGATTGATGATGAGTAACACACAGACTTTGAGAATCGGCATGCTCGGTTGTGGCGTGGTCGGTTCTAGCGTCGCGCGCTTATTGCATGAAGATTCGGGTGATTTCGCAGCTCGTTCTGGCGCAACTCTTGAGCTCACCAAAGTTGCGGTCCGGGATATCTCAACGAAGCGCGACCACGTTTCAGCGTCGATTGTTACGACCGATGCAAGCTCTGTTGTCAATGATCCATCAATCGACATCGTCATCGAAGTTATGGGCGGAATTGAACCAGCCCGGGAATTACTTTTGACCGCTATTAGAAATAAAAAATCTGTGATTACTGCGAACAAGGCGCTGCTTGCAGTACATGGGGCTGAACTATTTGACGCTGCCGATAAGAATGGCGTCGATCTGTATTACGAGGCCGCAGTTGGCGGAGCAATCCCCATTTTGCGACCTATGCGTGAATCAATTGTTGGCGATCATGTCCACCGCGTAATGGGAATTGTTAACGGAACCACAAATTACATTCTCACGAAGATGGATGAAGAAGGAAGCGCCTTTGCCGATGTTCTCAAAGAGGCTCAAGCACTTGGATTTGCTGAGGCAGATCCCACTGCAGATATTGAAGGACATGATGCGGCAGCAAAAGCAGCAATCTTGGCGGGGCTCGCATTTCACACTCGAGTTACATCAAGCGATGTTAATTGCGAGGGAATCTCCAAGATATCTGCGCGCGATGTCGCTGTTGCTCGCGAAATGGATCACGTCATTAAATTACTTGCAATCGCAGAATTAACTTCTGACAATCAAGTTTCCGTTCGCGTTCATCCGACCTTGATTTCTAGGCAGCACCCACTTGCATCGGTTCGAAACGCCTTTAACGCTGTATTTGTTGAAGCTGAATCCGCGGGTGAACTTATGTTTTACGGACGTGGCGCTGGCGGTGCGCCCACAGCAAGTGCAATTTTGGGTGACGTGATTGCAGTTGCGCGCAATAAAACTCGTGGTGGCGAGGGACATGGCGAAAGTGATTACGCAGATATTTCCATCGCTCCTATAGACAATGTGAATTCTCGCTATTTGATCCGTCTAGATGTGGCTGATAAGCCTGGCGTGCTAGCGACTGTCGCCCAGCTATTTGCGTCGAACAATGTTTCGATTGAGACAGTTCGCCAATCAGGTCGCGGAAACAGCGCTGAACTTATCGTTGCTACACACTCAGCACCTGAATCATCGCTGAAGAAGACTGTTGCATCATTATCCAAGAGTGATGTTGTGAAGAGCGTTGAGAGCGTTCTACATATCGAAAGCAGCTCTAAGTGACACCACTTAAGAATGTATTCGCAAAGCGCGGCGCACATCAATGGCGCGGAGTCATTGAGGAATATCGCCATCGATTACCCGTTTCGAAGAAGACTCCTGTAGTCACATTATGTGAAGGTGGAACCCCACTGATTTATGCCTGTGTGCTCTCCGAGATGTTGGATAACGAGATTTGGTTGAAATTTGAAGGCGCTAATCCAACCGGATCATTTAAAGATCGTGGAATGACCATGGCAATTTCGAAAGCAGCTGAAGAAGGTGCGCGGGCCGTAATTTGCGCGTCCACCGGAAACACAAGTGCAAGTGCCGCCGCATATGCAACGAAGGCCGGCATGACTCCCGTTGTATTGGTACCCGAAGGAAAGATTGCGATGGGCAAACTTGCTCAAGCGATTGCACATGGCTCCAAACTTCTCCAAGTCGATGGAAACTTTGATGATTGTTTGAACTTAGCGCGCGAACTATCTGAGAAATATCCAGTCTCACTTGTTAACTCAGTTAATCCATTTCGAATTGAAGGTCAAAAAACCGCCTCATTTGAAGTTATAGATGGATTGGGCTTCGCCCCAGATATCCACGCTCTTCCGGTCGGCAACGCGGGAAATATCACTGCATATTGGAAGGGATATAAAGAATATAAAGCGGATGGTATTTCTCGATCGCTTCCACAGATGTGGGGATTTCAAGCAGCCGGCGCAGCCCCGATTGTTCGTGGCGAAGTTGTAAAGAATCCAGAAACAATCGCCACTGCGATTCGTATTGGAAATCCAGCCTCATGGTCTCAAGCCGTTGAAGCACGCGATAGTTCAGGCGGAGTTATTGATTCAGTCACCGACGAAGAAATACTCAGCGCTTATCGATTGGTCGCCGCAAAAGAAGGAGTATTTGTCGAGCCATCTAGCGCAGCAGGAATTGCAGGCTTAATCAAATATAAGGCGCTCGGAAAATTGCCGAAAGAGAAGAAGATCGTCATTACTGTCACGGGTAACGGATTAAAAGATGTGCAATGGGTTCTCGATGGAGCAGATAAGCCCACCGTTATTCCGGTGGATGTTCGCAAAGCTGCCGAAGTGATTGGTTTAGCGTGATGATGTCTCGTGGATTCAAAGATCGTTTGACTTATAAAGCAACGCCGATTCAGGTAAATGTTCCAGCCAGCGCTGCAAATTTAGGTCCTGGTTTTGATGCTTTGGGATTGGCACTTGAATTGCGCGATATTTACGTCGCACAAATCCTGGATGAAGAAGTCTTTGATGTTGATGTAACTGGTGAAGGCGCAGATGAGATTAAGAAAGATGGAAAACATCTGGTTATCAAAGCAATGATGACTGGTTTCGAATTCATGGGAGGTAAACCTCGCGGTATTGCGCTACGTGCTCTCAATGCAATCCCTCACGGTCGTGGACTTGGATCTTCGGCAGCCGCAATTGTCGGTGGACTTTCATTGGCTCGAAGTTTGGTACTTTCTGGAAATAATCTGATGAGCGATGACGATTTGATCGCACTTGCAACGGATATGGAAGGTCACCCCGACAACGTCGCTGCTGCGGCGCTGGGCGGCGCAACAATTTCGTGGATGGAAGATCGTGCAAGCGTCGCAACTGGTTGCGCGTCACGATTCTCGGTCGACCCTTCAATCCGCGCATTAGTTTTCATGCCGCACACACAACTATCGACGGGTAAGGCACGGCGCATGCTGCCTGATTCTGTTCCCCACAAAGATGCCGCAATCAACGCAGGTCGCGCTGCACTTCTGGTTCATGCGCTCTCAGTTCGTCCTGAGTTACTTTTTGCAGCGACAGAGGATCACTTACACCAGCAGTATCGACGCGAAGCGATGCCTCGGTCAGTTGATTTGGTGAGAAAACTTCGTGGCGCAGGAGTCGCCGCGATGATTTCCGGTGCAGGGCCGTCGGTATTGGTATTGCACTCAGGAACGAACGCTGAACACGATGACATTGTGAAGAGCGCAGGAGAGCACTTCACTCCGATGGATCTAGAGGTTGCCACCTCGGGCGCCAACGTCTCAAACGCCTGATTTACGCGGAAATTTTCCCGATTTGTGCCTCATGAGAGGTGGCTGGTAGATTTCAGGCTCGTCGGGCGGTAAGTGAGCCCACAATCTTAAAAAAACAAAACCGCTCTAAATCCCCAAACCAATTCACACCACAGGACCATCACTAGGTCTAGAAAAGAAACATACATGGCAGAAACAACCACACGTGCTCGGAGAGATTCTGGCGATCTATCTGCATTGCTCCTCCCTGAGTTAAGAAAAATTGCATCCAATCTTGGAATCGAAGGCGCTGGAGATATGAAGAAGCCAGACCTTGTTACTGCAATCACCGACCTTCAAGCCGCAAACCGCGAAGCTGCAAAAGCTGAACGCGAAGCCCGCCGCGCTGCACGTCATCAACGTCGCCAACGCGGTAATGACAACCAGAATTCCGATAACGATGACAACGCGTCTGAAGATGAAAACGAAGATTCAGATAGCCCATCGACCAACAACGCCAATCCGAATGAATCAAACGATTCTCGAAATGATCGTGGTTATGACCGCAATGATCGTGAGTGGCGTCGTGATCGCCACAGAGATCGCAATCGTGGGCGCGATCGAGATCGCGGTGGACGCGAACGCGAAATAGTTCTTTCTGAAGATGATGTATTGCTTCCTGTCGGAGGACTTCTCGATATTCTCGAAAATTATGCATTCCTCCGCACAGGTGGGTATTTACCTGGCCCTAACGATGTGTATGTCTCGCTCCAACAAGTTCGTCGATACGGACTTCGCAAAGGTGACGTAATCACAGGACAAGTTCGCCAACCTCGCGAAGGTGAACGTCGCGAGAAATTTAACGCCCTGGTTCGTCTCGACACCGTCAACGGAATGGATCCAGAAACTTCACGCGATCGCGTTGAATTTTCCAAGTTAGTTCCGCTGTATCCGCAAGAGCGTTTAAGACTTGAAACCCAACCAAATGTCTTGACCACTCGCGTCATTGATTTGATTGCTCCGATTGGTAAAGGTCAACGCGGTCTCATTGTTTCGCCACCAAAAGCTGGTAAAACTATGGTGCTACAAGCAATTGCAAATGCGATCACAACCAACAATCCAGAGTGTCACTTGATGGTCGTTCTTGTCGATGAGCGCCCTGAAGAAGTTACCGATATGCAGCGTTCTGTTAAGGGAGAAGTAATTGCCTCGACATTTGATCGTCCTGCAGATGACCACACTACGGTTGCAGAACTCGCCATCGAACGTGCAAAACGACTAGTCGAACTTGGACATGATGTAGTCGTGCTCCTTGATTCAATTACTCGTCTTGGCCGCGCTTACAACATTGCCGCTCCAGCATCAGGTCGAATTCTTTCCGGTGGTGTTGATTCCGCTGCCTTGTATCCGCCGAAGAAATTCTTCGGCGCTGCTCGCAACATCGAAGATGGCGGCTCGCTAACAATCCTCGCAACCGCTCTCGTTGAGACTGGTTCGAAGATGGATGAAGTTATCTTTGAAGAGTTCAAAGGAACTGGAAATATGGAGTTGAAGCTGGATCGTAAATTCGCAGATAAGCGAATCTTCCCAGCGGTTGATGTCGACGCTTCTGGAACACGTAAAGAAGAAATTCTCATGGGACCAGAAGAACTCAATATTGTCTGGAAACTCCGTCGCGTACTTCATGCTCTCGATTCTCAACAAGCGCTAGAACTCTTACTTGAGAAGATGAAGGGCACCAAGTCCAACGTCGAGTTCTTGATGCAGGTACAAAA
>CAZZMU010000051.1:0-5520 GCA_964655345.1 uncultured Clavibacter sp. | reverse complement strand
TTCATACCTCACCGCTTGAACAAGCGGGAATTGGTGATGCCGGCGGAATGAATGTGTACGTCGTTGAAAGTGCGAAGAGAATCGCAGCTTCGGGAGTATCGGTGGATATCTACACTCGCGCAAATAAATCAGGACTTCCAGAAAAAGTAGAGATTGCAGAAGGAGTCACGGTCCGCCATCTTGAAGCTGGCCCGTATGACGGAATCACGAAAGATGAATTACCCTCACAAATTTGTGCGTTGATGTCATCTTTCATGCATCAAGAAGCACGACTTCCAGCACATTATTACGATGTTATCCACTCGCATTATTGGATCTCAGGACAACTTGGATGGCTGATTAGCGAACGTCTCGGCATTCCACTCGTTCACACAATGCACACTATGGCGAAAGTAAAAAACCTATCTCTTGCTGAGAGCGAGAAGCCCGAACCACAAACTCGAGCAATTGGTGAAGAACAAGTCGTGGCTGCTTCTGCTGCATTGATTGCAAACACGGCGGCGGAATCGGCCAGCTTAGTTTCGCTGTATGACGCATGCCCCGACAACGTTTATGTCGTTCCGCCCGGAGTTGATCTTTCTACCTATAAATTAAACGGTGGCAAGAAAGCGTCACGAAAGAAATTGAAGATTGCTGACGATGCCCTGATGTTGGCATTTGTCGGACGAATCCAGCCACACAAAGGACCCGAAGTTTTAATTCGCGCTGTTGCTGAGATGTTGAAACATACTCCCGTTCTTCGCTCCAAACTAAAGACAATCATTATGGGCGGAGCTTCTGGAAATGGTTCCCAAGAACCTGAGCGATTGAGATCTATTGCTCAATTCCTTGGCGTTAGCGATGTCATTGAATTTATGCCACCAGTTCCCCATGAAGAGCTCTCTGACTGGTATCGCGCGAGTGATTTAGTCTGCGTTCCTTCTTACTCTGAATCATTTGGTTTAGTGGCGCTGGAGGCCCAAGCTTGCGGAACTCCTGTTGTTGCAACCGCAATCGGAGGTTTACGCACTGCAGTAGCGGATGGAATTTCGGGATCGCTCGTTGATGGACATGACCCTCGTGCGTGGTCGGCTGTTATCTCTCGACTATTGATGGAACCAGAACGTCGTTTAATACTTTCCATGGGAGCTGTGGAACATGCATCGCATTTTGGTTGGGATGCAACAGCGCGCGGAACTCTTGATGTGTATGACCGAGTGCTCTCCAAAGGTAGCGCCACCATTCGAAGCTTGGCTTAATAATGTCCACTAAAGCGATGGCGCAAGCCACCATTGATGAATTTCTAGAATCTCACGATATAGATTTCGAAAAGAGTTCAGAATCTGCTTATTTGTTGACGTTACCGGGCGAGCGGAAACTCCAGACTCATTGCGCACTTGTATTGGGAGATCAATCGTTAAGTATTAACGCATTTGTGATTCGCAAACCTGATGAGAATGAATCTGTCGTACACGAATGGATGCTGAAAAAGAATGCAACGATGTATTGCGTCGCGTTCGCCGTCAACGAATTAGGTGATATCTATCTCGTTGGTCGACTCCCTTTTAGCGCAGTCACAGAACAAGAGCTCGACCGTGTGATTGGCGCGGTTCTGCAATATTCTGATTCCTCTTTCAATCCTCTATTGGAGCTGGGATTTGCAAATGCAATTCGTCGCGAATGGGCTTGGCGAGTTTCGCGCGGTGAATCACTTTCAAATCTGGCGGCATTTGAGCATCTCATCTAATTCTTAATAGAATACGACTATGACAATCGGCAAACTCATACTTCTCCGCCATGGTGAGAGTGAATGGAACGCCAAGAACCTCTTTACAGGTTGGGTAGATGTGCGCCTTTCTGAACGTGGCGAGAAAGAAGCGCGTCGCGGTGGTGAATTACTTCAAGAACATAACGTGTTGCCTGATGTCCTCTACACATCTCTATTGCGCCGAGCTATCCATACCGCTCATATTGCTCTGGATGCTTGTGACCGCCACTGGATTCCCGTTACACGAACCTGGAGATTGAATGAGCGTCACTACGGTGCTCTGCAAGGAAAAGATAAAAAGCAAACTTTAGAAACATATGGTGAAGAGCAGTTCAAGCTCTGGCGTCGCTCATTTGATGTTCCACCTCCTCCTATTGACGATAATGACAAATATTCACAATTCGGAGACCCTCGTTACGCAGACCTCGGCTCCCAGATGCCTAAAACAGAATGTTTGAAAGATGTGGTTGATCGATTAGTTCCGTATCTAACTTCTGGAGATTTGCCCCGCGACCTCAATCAGGGCAAGACCGTCCTCGTGGTGGCCCACGGAAACTCAATCCGGGCCATCGTTAAACATATTGCTTGTATTTCAGATCAGGATATTGCTGAAGTAAATATTCCGACTGGCATTCCGCTACTTTTTAATTTTGATGATGATTTTGAACCGATCGTGAAAATGGGCGAATATTTAGATCCCGAAGCAGCCAAAGCCGCGATTGAAGCTGTTGCAAATCAGGGTAAAAAGTAATTACTTAGAAAACTTACCGGTCACCTGGAAATATACGCGACGCGCGACAGAAACTGCATGGTCAGCGTAACGTTCGTAGTAACGGCCTATCAAAGTAATGTCGATTGCGGTCTCAATACCGTGTGGCCATTTTGGATCTAAAAGAGTAGTAAAGAGTTTGCGGTGCAATTTATCCATTTCATCATCATCACGTTCAACTTCTAGGGCTTTGTCGATATCGCGAGAATTGATGATTCCTCCTACTTTGTCAGAAATCAAGCGGGCTACTTTGCCCATTTCTTCGATGGTGAGAAGTAATTCCGAAGGCACTGCTGCTCCTGGATGACGAAGGCGCGTGATCTTTGCTATGTGATGGGCCATATCACCCATGCGTTCAAGGTCAGCGCTCATGCGCAGAGCCGTGACTAATGCTCGAAGGTCAGATGCAACAGGTTGTTGACGCGCAATGATGTCGATAATGCGAGCATCGAGTTCGTGCTGAATATCATCAACGCGGTCGTCTGCAGCAATGACTGCTTCAGCTTCTTCCAAATTTGCGGTGAGAAGAGCATGTGTCGACTTAGAAATTGCGTCAGAGACGAGTGAAGAAAGTCCAACCAAGGTAGCGGTGACGCCATCGAGTTCATCTTGAAAGGCGCTGCGAAGCCAACTCATGGGCTAAAGGTAATAGTTTTCTAGCGTGTTGTGAATTTTAGCGGTAAACAGAGCCTGTCGTGCTGGTGAACGGAGGGTGAAGCGGCCCGTGGTCGGGTTATATCGCTAGTTTTTTCGTACTATTGCGACATGAAGTTTCGCAGAAAAACAAACGAAAATGTTTTTTCTGATGAACTACCCGAAATACTCCTCAAATCTCTTAAATCTCTCGAAGTTGAATCTCTCATTCTGATTCCGGGCGAAAGAATCCTTTTTCAATCTCCAGGAATCTCCGCGCTTGGCGTGTTGAAGGATGAACGTATTTCAAACGAAGATTTAATGGCGCTGGTTCGAGTTGTCCGTCGCACCAATGAGACTCATCGTGGATCGCTAGAAATCGCTCGCGGTCCGATTGGCGTGGGAAAACGTGACTTAAAGGTTTCTGTGACGCCGCTTAATGACGAAGGAATGGTTCTCGTCTTGATCGCAGATGAAAGTGAAGCTCGCAGAATTGATGCGGTTCGACGAGATTTTGTTGCAAATGTCTCTCACGAGCTCAAAACTCCGATTGGCGCGCTTGGTCTTTTGAGCGAAGCGATTCTAGGGGCTAAAGACGAACCGCAAGAAGTAGTTCGCTTTGCAACTCGAATGCAGAACGAAGCCAAACGTCTTGCCGATTTGGTTCAAGAAATCATCGATTTATCTCGACTACAAAGTAGTGATCCATTACAGAAAGCCTTTGCTGTTGAGGTTGCTGATGTCGTGCGCGAAGCAGTCGACCAAGCGCAATTTTCCTCAGAACAACGTGGCATTTCACTCGAAATTGGTGAGATAGAAAATGCAACTGTTACTGGTGATAGAGAGCAATTGATTGCAGCAGTCCACAATTTGATTGAGAATGCCGTTAATTACAGCCCCGAGCACACCAAAGTATCGATTGTGACGAAACGCAATGGAAATCTTGTTGATATCTCGGTGACGGATCAGGGTATTGGGATTGCAGAATCCGACCTCAATCGAATTTTTGAACGTTTCTACCGGGTGGACCCAGCGCGTTCGCGACTAACGGGAGGTACCGGATTGGGACTCTCTATTGTGAAACACGTGGCGCTCAATCATGGTGGCGATGTGAAGGTATGGAGCAAAGTTGGAGTCGGAAGTACGTTTACGCTACAACTGCCGTTGTCGCGAGATGAGGAAGGAAAAGAGTAATGACCAAAATTCTGGTCGTTGAAGACGAAGCATCTTTCTCGGAAGCGCTCGAGTTTCTCCTAGGCAAAGAGGGGTTCTCCGTTGTTACCGCCGAAAATGGTGCAGATGCACTAAAGAAGTTTGATCAAGGTGGAATTGACCTTGTTCTTCTTGATTTGATGATTCCAGAAATTTCCGGCACAGAAGTATGTCGCCAAATTCGCACCAAATCTCGAACCCCGATCATTATGCTGACTGCGAAAGATTCGGAAGTGGATAAAGTTGTCGGCCTTGAAATCGGCGCAGATGATTACGTAACAAAGCCCTATTCCTCTCGAGAGCTTGTTGCGAGAATCCGTGCAGTTTTGCGGCGCAACAGCGGAGAGGGAATTGATGGCGATCCGGGAATTATGTCAGTTGGCCCCGTACGAATGGATGTTGAGCGACATCAGGTTTCGGTTAACGGTATCGCAACATCACTCCCTCTGAAGGAATTTGAGTTGCTTGAGTTCTTGATGCGAAATGCTGGTCGAGTGTTAACTCGTATGCAACTCATTGATCGAGTGTGGGGCAGTGATTATGTGGGAGATACAAAGACTCTTGATGTTCACATCAAACGTTTGCGAGCCAAGATTGAAACTGACCCAGCTAATCCGACGTTAATTCAGACCGTTCGCGGTCTGGGTTACAAGATGGAGCTGTAGATCCCCGTATTTGCAACGACGAGAGCATCAAGTTCTGCTTTGCCGCCATTAACGAAATACAGAACAACTGGGACTCGATAACCGGGCTTCGCCCCGAGCGCTGCGACCTTGGCTTTTGCGTTTGCTGAATCGCCTTCAAAAATCATTGGTGCGTTCTTTGTGAGGATTGCATCAGAAACTAGCTCGGCGCGTTGGCCATTAACGGAGATTGCAGCCAATGTGTCAGCAGCATCATTGTGATTAACAATGAATCCAACGAGCGTGCCTGAGCCATCGGGCAATGCAACTATCTTGATATTGCGAATCTTGAGATCGCCGAGATCTTTTTCAACGCCGTCGGTGACTTGTTTGATGATGCGGGTTGGAGCCTGACCACCAGAAGCGCAGCCTGTCAATAAAACGCTTGATGAAAGAAGTGCACCAATGAGACGGCGAGATTTCATTGGCGAATAATGGCAGAAAAGCATTGAATTACGCCTACTTTGGCGGGTTTT
>CAZZMU010000050.1:0-5526 GCA_964655345.1 uncultured Clavibacter sp. | reverse complement strand
GCTGGGCTGCCAATTACCCCATACCCCACTATTTTGAAGAACAAAGATCCTTTGTTTTTCAATTGACAGCCTCAAAGAATACCCCGAGTTCTTGGGTTAATGCACCGCAGCCTTCAATCGAGCGAGCGAACGAGCTTTCCCAAGCAACTCCATTGATTCAAAAAGCGGTGGAGAAATATGGCTTCCTGTCACGGCAATCCGGACTGGCCCAAATGCTAAACGCGGTTTTAGTCCAAGTTTTTCAATGAGAACCGCACGTAACGCAGATTCAATCACGTCATGTTTCCAATCGTTCACATTTTCCAAGGCCGAAAGAGCTTGAGAAATCACATGTTGCGATGGCTCTTCCTTCACTTTTGTTTCTGATTCGGAATCGAAAATAACTTCCTCAACAAATAAGAATTTCAACATTGCCGTCACTTCGTTCATTCGTGCAATTCGTTCCTGAATGATCGGTAGAGCAGATTTGACGATGGCAATCTCTTCGTCTGAACCTTGGATCACACCATCTTTAAGCAAGAACGGGAGCGCCCGGGAAAGAAAATCATCTATTGTGAGAGCACGAATTTTATCGCCGTTGATGGCTTCTAACTTTTTCATGTCGAAACGGGCTGGTGAACTATTCACTCGTTCGACAGTAAAGAGCTTGACTAGATCTTCCATGGTTATATTTTCAACATCATCGCCGGGCGACCATCCAAGTAGCGCCAAGTAGTTACATATGGCTTCGGGGAGAAAACCCTGCTCTCGATACCATGCAATAGAGACTTCGCCATTACGTTTTGATAACTTGGCATTATCTTGTCCCATCACGAATGGAAGGTGTGCGAAGAATGGAAAGTCTTCTGGCGCAACTCCCATGGCTTGGTACACACGAATCTGACGCGGTGTCGAAGAGAGAAGATCTTCGCCACGCAGAACGTGAGTTACTTTCATCAATACATCATCAACCGCGACCGCCAAGGTGTACAACGGCGATCCATCGGCACGCATCAAAACGAAGTCAGGAACATATTTATGCTCAAAGGTAACTTCGCCACGGATTAAGTCCGTGAAACGAGTCTCGCCATCAGGCATTCTCATGCGAATGACTGGCTTTCTACCCTCTTTTTCGAACTCTGAAATTTCGTCTGCGGAAAGTGATCGACACTTTCCGTCATAGCCAGGAGCTTGATTTAGCTCACGTTGTTTTTCTCTACGCTTTTCAAGTTCCTCTGTTGAGCAATAACAGTTGTAGGCATCACCATTTGCGATGAAAGTCTTGGCCCAATGTGTATAAATCTCTAGACGTTGTGACTGTAGATATGGGCCATATGGGCCGCCAACTTCTGGACCTTCGTCCCAATTTAGCCCCAGCCACTGGAGCGTCTCGATGGCGCGATTAATATATTCATCAGTCACGCGCTCGCGATCTGTATCTTCGATTCGAAAGATTAGTTTCCCGCCGGTATGGCGCGCATAAGCCCAGTCAAAAAGTGCAGTGCGGATATTTCCGACGTGGAGATCACCTGTGGGCGATGGCGCAAATCGGGTACGGACTTCTCTCTGGCTTTGGTTATTCACGGTGAGACACTCTATTTCGTAACGACCCTAAACCTTCGACCGAAACGACAACTTCTCCCCCAGCAATCATGGGCCCAATTCCCGATGGAGTACCCGTCAGGATCACATCGCCAGGAAGCAGGGTCATTACCTGGGTTATGAACTCAATGATGAATGGAACATCGAAGACCATTTCTGATAACGGCGCCGATTGCTTGATTTCACCATTGACGGTGGCAGTGACCAATTGTGATGCTGGTTTGAATTCAGTGTCGATCCATGGACCAAGCGGACAGAACGAATCAAATCCTTTTGCTCGAGACCATTGTCCATCTTTTTTCTGCAGATCTCGCGCAGTTACATCATTTGCGACGGTATAACCGAAGATAACGTCATTGGCTTTTTCGCGAGGTACTTCTTTACAAATTTTAGAAATGACAACCGCAAGCTCAGCCTCATGATCGATTCGCTCTGAAGACGATGGCCATTGAATTACATCGTCTGGGCCAATGACGGAAGTATTCGGCTTGATGAAAATGATCGGTTCAGATGGGACTTCTCCTCCCATTTCAGCAGCATGGTCCGCGTAATTCTTTCCAACGCACACCACTTTGCTCCGTGGGATGACAGGCGCAAGTAAACGAACATCTTTTAGGTTGAAAATTTCTTCTTCTTTGTAAATTCCGGCATACAGAGGATCCGATGCAATGGCACGAATGGTGGATTCATCTTCCATAATCCCGAAGTGGGGATCTGTTCCTAGAGAAGAACCTTGGGGTGGAGCAAATCGGACAATGCGCATTTGCGAAGCCTAAACCTCTTTTACTTCATCACTAGTAGCGCTCTTCTCCAATAAGAAGGTGGCGATACGGTGACGGCGCCCAACCGGGCGTTCTGCTGTGATTTGCCAACCATGTAACAAGATTGCGCTGCCTGGAATTGGTACTCGACCTAATGATTTCGCAACAAATCCCCCGATTGTGTCGACATCTTCTAATTCCTCATCACTCAAATCAATCTCCAATTTATCAGCTAAATCTTCGATATGGAGACGAGCCGATACTCGTGCTTGAGTAGGAGTTATCCACTCCAATTCTTCAACATCATCATCGTATTCATCAGCGATTTCGCCAACGATTTCCTCCAAGATATCTTCGATAGTGATTAAGCCCGCTGTTCCACCATATTCATCAACGACGATCGCGAGGTGGATTTGATCTTTCTGCATCTCTTTTAGTAAATCTGCGGCAGTTTTGGTTTCGGGTACAAATGTTGCTTTTCGTAAATGATCCCGCACTAGCTCTGTTAGCTCTGAATCGCGATATTCATGGGTACGTTTCGCTAAATCCTTCACATAAGCGATCCCAAGAATGGTGTCAAGATTTTCACCAATGACTGGAATTCGCGTAAAACCAGAACGCAGCGCAAGAGAGAGACCTTGACGCAGATTCTTACTTCCCTCAATCCATACCATTTCCGTGCGAGGAACCATTAACTCACGAACTAAAGTATCTCCAAGTTCAAAAACTGAGTGAATCATCTCGTGTTCTGATTCCTCAACCAGACCACGCTCGTGCGCTTGATCTACAAGATCGCGCAGTTCAGCTTCATTCGCAAACGGTCCTGATTTGAAACCTTTACCTGGGGTTATGGCATTACCGATTGCAATCAGAAGCGCGGTAATGGGTCCTAGAACCGTTGCCAGACTTACGGCGACAAAGCAGGCAGGAACAATCCATCGTCCAGCATTTTGTTTAGCCAAAGTTCGTGGTCCAACTCCAACTACTACATATGAAAGAACCAGCATGATTCCAACAGCGGCCGAAAGCCCCGCAAGATTTGAATCAAAAATATCGACAAACGAGTGTGCAACTATAACTGTCGCCGTGAGTTCACATGCCTTGCGAACGAAGAGAATGACATTGAGGTACCGAGCTGGCTCCTTAATAACGCGCTGCACCCAAGCGGCAGCGCGAGAAGATTTAACTTCTAATTCTTCGACAAAGACTCGGGAAATAGCATTGATTGCAGATTCTGAGCCCGCCAAGAAACCAGCAGTTAAGAGTAGAAAAATAACTGAGATGATTGCGTTCACGCTCATTATTTCGCTCTCCACTTCTTCAGCAAAGTATCTTGCAGCTCAAACATAATTTTCTTCTCTGGTTCTTCTCGATGGTCATAGCCTAGAAGATGCAAGACTCCATGAATCGTCAGTAGCTCCAACTCCTCATGCAGAGAATGACCAGCATCTGCAGCTTGTCGAGAGGCGAAATCAGGGCAAAGAACGATATCTCCAACCATTCCAGGACCATTAGCCGCCGAGTGAGGTTTCATTTCATCCATGGGAAAAGAGAGAACATCTGTCGCACCTGGTTCATCCATCCATCTGACATGCAGGGCGCTCATCTCATCTTCATCAACGAGGGAAATACTTAAATCTGAATCGTTATGAATTCCCATGGAATTTAAGGCAAAGTCAGCAAGAGCTGTCAATCCTGATTCATCGAAATTATTTTTCGTCAGATTGCTAAGTTCTATATTCATATCGCCAAATCGAAATTCCCCGAATCAGGGTTCCGAGAAGTTAGCGATCACTCCTTACAGAACGAGGTTTATTCACTCTTCTACTTGCACGATTGCCTTCGATGCTATCAAAACGTCCATATGCGTCGACAATCTCACTTACTAATCGATGGCGAACGACATCTTCTGAGGTTAAATCCATAAACGAAATGTCGTCAATTCCTTCGAGAATATCGCGAACGATACTTAGGCCAGATTCTTGATGAGTTGGTAGATCAATTTGGGTGATATCGCCTGTCACCACCATCTTCGATGAAAAACCTAGGCGGGTAAGAAACATTTTCATCTGTTCAGGAGAAGTGTTCTGGGCTTCATCAAGAATGATAAAAGAATCGTTCAGAGTACGTCCTCGCATATAAGCAAGCGGTGCGACTTCAATGGTGCCGGAAGACATCAACCTAGGTATAGCTTCGGGATCGAGCATGTCATGCAGCGCATCAAATAGTGGTCGCAAATATGGATCAATCTTCTCGTGCAGAGTTCCGGGAAGAAAACCAAGTCGCTCGCCCGCTTCAACCGCCGGCCGGGTCAAAATTATTCTATTAACTTGTTTGGCTTGTAAAGCTTGAACTGCTTTTGCCATCGCTAGATAAGTTTTTCCAGTACCTGCAGGGCCAATTCCAAAAGTCACCGTGTGCTTATCAATCGCATCCACGTACTTCTTCTGGTTGGAAGTCTTAGGTCTGATGGTCTTGCCGCGATTACTGAGAATGTTGAGCGTGAGGACTTCAGCAGGAGTTTCGTTTCCATCGCTAAGAATCATTGCGATGGAACGGCGCACAGCGTCGTCACTCAAAGGCTGCCCTGACCGCACAACAGTCAGGAAGTTCTGCATCAATTTCTTTACTCGCTCAGTTCCGTCAGTAGAACCTCGAAGAATCACTTCGTTCCCTCGGACAGTTATAGCGACATCCTTAAATGCGTTTTCAAGAGCACGGATGTAAGAGTCATTCGGCCCCGTGAGCGCAACGCTAGGGATATCGGACGGAAGTGTAAGAACGATGCGATCCATTACGCCGAGTCTATCGAGAGTGGATGAGAAAGGTCATTTGGGGATTCTCACCAGATACCAAGAGCTGTTTGGACCGCTGCGAGCGCTGCTGCGCCGGCGTGAGCGGAACGAAAGACCGGTTTTCCTATGCCGATAATCTTTCCTTCAGCTTTTACAAATGCCTCAACTTCCTCTTCAGTGAGGCCGCCTTCGGGGCCAATGATGAGAAGTACGTGATTTATCGACTTGCCATTCAAAAAAGAAGAAAGTTTTTCAGTCGAGCCTTCATGGAAGATCAGAACGCATGAAGTTTTCTTTGCTAATTCAATTGCTTCTGCAGTGTTGTGATGCGAAGCAATAGCTGGAATCCAACTTCGGCGAGATTGTTTAGTGGCTTCCCGTGCCCACAT
>CAZZMU010000049.1:0-5562 GCA_964655345.1 uncultured Clavibacter sp. | reverse complement strand
AAGAAAAATCCGGTAACGAACCAAAAGTATCTGGATATTGGAGCAGAACTCCGAAACAATCTGAGAAATCATTATGTGATGAAAGATCAACAACCTGAACTGAGATTTTCAAAGGCTTGGCTCGTGTAATCACGACTGCTTGAGTTTGAGGATGAACTCGAGAATCTACGTAAAAAACTGCGTCTTCGTTAGCTTGCGAACTGCGTCGAGCAAGCGTCATGGCTTCTGCCGCTGCTGTGGCTTCATCAAGCATTGAAGCGTTGCAAATGGGAAGCCCAGTCAAGTCGCTGACCATCGTTTGGAAGGCGAATAGCGCTTCCAAACGACCTTGACTTATTTCCGGTTGATACGGCGTGTAGGCGGTATACCACGCTGGATTTTCTAAAACGTTTCGTAACACAACTGGAGGCGTGATTGTTCCGTAGTAACCCATTCCAATCATTGAATGATTAATAATGTTCTCACTAGCCAATTTTCTGAGTTCTTTAATTACTGCGACTTCAGAAATTGGATGAGGTAAAGAACTTCCAAATCGCTCTTTGATTTTTATAGTTTCTGGAAGGACCGCATTAACAAAAGAATTGAGATCGGCATAACCCAACTCGTGCAGCATTGTTGAGGTTTGTTCAGTCGAAGGACCTACATGTCGATCAACAAAATCCCGCCGAGTCATGGCGAGAAGAATAAGGCCTGAACCGAGATTATGCTCCGCGCAATTTACGACGAGCAGCTAGTTCGTCGTTATTCTCACTCGTTGTAATCGTGGAACCATCGGCTAAATTCTCGGCTTGCAGGTGAGACAAGGACCCTTCAACTTCGGTCCATACTTTGCCAATGGCAATGCCAAAAACTCCTTGTCCGCCCTGAAGCAAATCAAAAATCTCTTCTGAACTCGTGCATTCATAAATCGAAGCGCCATCACTCATCAGAGTAATACGCGCCAAATCATCGACTCCGCGTTCGCGAAGGTGTGAAACGGCAGTTCGAATGTTTTGTAGGGAAACGCCTGTATCAAGAAGCCGTTTGACGATCTTAAGTACGAGGATGTCTTTGAACCCATATAAACGTGCGCTCCCCGATCCGGTGGCGCTTCGTACTGTTGGTTCCACTAATCCAGTTCTCGCCCAATAATCCAATTGGCGGTAGGAAATACCCGCCGCTGAACATGCAGACGCCCCTCGATATCCAAGTTCCATATCTGAAGGATGAGTCATGAAGAGCCTCGCAATCATCGCCGGGGATAGCAATGGCGTAACGGTACGGTTCGCGTTGGGTTGATTCAAGAACCGACACACTCAAAACCTCAAGTTGAGGTTCAGAGTTAAGAGCCGAATTTAGCCAGCAAAATCTTCAGGATTGATCTGGTCGAGGAACTCTTTGAATTTCTCAACTTCATCCTCAGACTGGTCTGGAATCTCGATACCCGCATCTGACATAAGTGCCTCACTTGCCAGGATCGGAGCCCCGGTACGAAGCGCGATTGCGATTGCATCGCTCGGCCTCGACGAAACTGATACCCCTCCTTGGAGATTGAGCGCGGCGTAAAAGATCCCGTCGCGTAACTCGGTGAGATGAATGGAATCGATGGACACATGGAGGGCGTCTAATACATCTTTCATCAGGTCATGAGTGAGAGGCCGAGGAGGAGTCACGCCTTGTTGAGCAAAGGCAATCGCTGTTGCCTCTACTGCCCCAATCCAAATCGGAAGGTATCGCTCTCCCCCAATTTCTTTGAGAAGGACAATCGGTTGATTGGAGGGCATTTCCACTCGCACCCCGACTACATCGAGTGCGTGAAAGTTCATCGGGCTCGATTCAGTCCCGAGCGCACTAATGCCGAGTGTAGGCGAACCGAAAGTGAAGCGATTTCACGAGAAACTTCCTGTGCTCGAGCTTTGGATTCTGGGTTCTTCTGTCGGAGTAATGGCGTGATGACTTGTTCCACAAGACCAACCTCCCGATCTGCGGCAGTTTTGAAAGCACGAAGATGGCGACCTTCAATTCCAAAGACTGCAATTTCAGCTACGACCTTCGCAACTATCAAAGCATCACCATCATAATGGCGACCTTTGATTTCTATTAGTCCATAACTCTCAAGTTCCACAAGTTGATCTTCCGTTAAACCACTGTTAGATAAAAGTTCCTCTTTTGAGAGACGCATTTCGCTCTGTTCGAGGAAGGCACTTGGCGAAAGTGCTCCATCAATTGTTGCTAGTCGCGGAGTTGGAGCGCTTCCAGCATTTGCCGCGGGTTGTAGTCCGCGATCGAGCGCATCAAGATTTTCTTTAATGACTTTCAAAGGTAGGTATTGATCGCGTTGAGCCAGTAAGACATATCTCAATCGCTCAAGATCAACAGTTGTGAACTTTCGATATCCCGACGGTGTTCGCTGCGGTTCAATCAAACCTTCGGATTCAAGAAAGCGAATCTTTGAGATTGTTACGTCGGGAAAGTCTCCTCGCAATTTTCCGAGAACTTCACCAATGCTCAAATATGCACGTGCAGGAACGCTCATGCTCGAACCTTTCCACCTAGGAAGAAATGCAATCTATATTTTCCAATCTGAATCTCCATTCCATCGTGGAGTTCAGCTTTATCTTGGATGACACCATCAACGTACGTTCCATTAAGACTTCCGCAATCACGAATTGAGTAGGTCTTACCATTTCTGGAAATTTCTGCGTGTTTGCGCGAAACAGTCACATCGTCGAGAAAGATCTCATTATCCGTAGAGCGACCCAATGTGGTGCTCTCCGAGTTCAATAAGAAACGTGATCCTCGAGCGTGCCCGCTCAGAGCGATTAACATCGCCGAACCTTCAGGGAGCGCCGCAATAACATCTCGCTCAGCTTCGCTTGCCTTATCCAGTAATGAGGAAAGGTGATCTGATACGGATCGTAAGGCGCCAAGATTAATTGTGGTGGTGAGATCGTTTTCGCGTGCTTGATCCATCACCACTCCTCTCAAGAAGAAGTTGAGGCTTGAATTACAACCTCACCTTTACGTTGAGGCTCACACTAGGCTCCGCGCTTCAGGGAGTCAAGCGGAGTTTTAGGAAATTAGCGCCCGGTAATCCGTTGGTGAGAGCAGAGAATCAAGTTGAGATGGTTCGGAAACTTCAACCTCAATAATCCATCCAGCGCCGTAAGGGTCTGAATTGAGGATCTCGGGAGTGGCATCTAATTCAGTATTTACCAAGACGATTTTTCCTGTGAGCGGTGCGTAAATTTCTGACACGCTCTTGGTGGATTCTACCTCCCCACACACCTTGCCTTGGGCAACTTGATCGCCAACCTTTGGTAACTGGATATAGACAATATCTCCGAGAGCAGCTTGGGCGAAGTCGGTAATTCCTACTCGAAACTTTCCCTCCGTAGTCTGTTCCACCCATTCATGCTCTTTTGTAAAGCGCAGGTGCGATGGAATGTTACTCATTTATCTTCCTCTCAATTGCTGAATTCCCGAGCCAGCGTAACTCAGACCAGTCCATAGGTATAGCGCAATACCCCACACTGCAAAACTCCATCCGAAAATAAAGCTCGCATCTGCTAGCAATCCCGAACTTGAATCTGTTAATAGAAGTAGCGGCAGAGCGTAGAGCAGATTGAACGTCGCAGCCTTTCCCAAATAGGTCACCTTGAATGGAGCGATTCCTCGGGAGTTCATTACTATCAACAAAACCCCGAGTACGAGATCCCGAACCACAATAGTAAGTAACACGACTAATGGGAGCGCCTGCGTGACATACATTGCGATGAGCACGGTGGCTATGTAGAGCCGATCAACAGCAGGGTCCATCAATTCGCCAAGTCGGCTCTCTTGCTTCAAAGCGCGAGCAACTTTTCCGTCGAGATAATCGGTGGCTCCAGCGATCACGAGAATGAGGACCGCCCATCCCATCTCTTTCTCCACGAGTACGAGATAGAGAAAGATTGGGATACCCAAAGCCCGAAGTAGGGTCAACAGATTCGGGATGGTCACCATGTCGGGACGACAGGATTTGAACCTGCGACCACCAGACCCCCAGCCTGGTGCGCTACCAAGCTGCGCTACGTCCCGTAAGACTTTCCAAGAGTGCCGATACTAACGAAAAGGTTTACCTCTCCCGAATGCGAACCGAAACTCGAATCGGAGATCCTGAGAACCCGAACTCCTCACGGAGACGTCTTTCGATAAATCGCCTGTAGGAAGCTTCGAGAAACTCAGTCGCGAAGATGACAAACGTTGGCGGGGCTATACCTGCCTGAGTAGCAAAGAGGATTTTCGGTTGTTTTCCACCCCGTATTGGCGGCGGGTTGCTTCCCACTAACTGACCTAAGAATGAATTGAGTCGTCCCGTTGGAATTCTGAACTCCCAACTTGCTAAAGCGCGCTCGATTGCGGGTAGAAGACGATCTTTGTGCCAGCCTGTCTTGGCCGAGATATTGACCCGTTCAGCCCATTCGACTTGATCGAAGTTTCGATCAGCCTCTTTTTCTAGAGCCAGACGACGTTCTTCATCGACTAAGTCCCACTTGTTCATGCCGATCACGAGAGCTTTTCCAGAATCTTCCACAAGAGAGATGATCCTTAGATCTTGTTCAGTAATCGAAACCGAGGCATCAAGAATCATGATGACCACTTCGGCATTCTCGATAGCTCTCTCTGTTCTTAGCGCGGCGTAATAGTCAGAACCGGAAGCTTGGTGAGCGCGACGACGGATTCCTGCCGTATCAATAAATCGCCAGGTGTTATCACCTAAGTCAATCAGCTCGTCGATGGGATCTCGAGTCGTTCCTTCAGCATCATCAACTAATGCTCGGGTGGTTCCCGCAAAGGAATTTAGAAGACTACTTTTCCCAACATTGGGTCGTCCTACAATCGCAATGCGACGATAACCGTCATCCATTCGACTCTGACCAACTTCTGGTAATTGCGCGACCACGAGATCCAATAGATCGCCACTACCGCGACCATGAGCCGCAGAAATGAAATGTGGTTCTCCAAGTCCTAAATTCCACAATGAATGAGCGTCCAACTCATCCTTGTCACTATCGACCTTATTTGCAATTAACATGACAGGTTTTTTGCTTTTACGAAGCACTGAAATAAGCGCATCATCATCTGATTGCTGGCCAACTTGTGCATCAACCACAAACAAAACGAGATCTGCATCAATAATGGCGGATTCTGCAGCGTCAGAAATCTTCAGGGCAATACCTTCTGCTGTGGGTTCCCATCCACCCGTATCGACTACAACAAAACTTTTTCCATTCCACTCGGCCTCATAGGAAACGCGATCTCGTGTTACACCCGGCGTATCTTCGATAATCGCTTCTCTAGACCCAATGATTCGATTTACTAAAGTCGATTTCCCAACGTTTGGGCGACCAACTATGACTACCCGCGGTAGACCAATAAGGGACCTCTGTTTGAGAATATTCCAGATATATTCAACCGTCTCACTTAAAGAAAGATTGGTCGAATCAACAACGATTGCGTCATCTGCCTTCTTGAGTGGAGAAACACTTCGAGTGCTATCAATCTGATCTCGATCCCTGAGCGATTCTGCTACATCGCCGA
>CAZZMU010000048.1:0-5581 GCA_964655345.1 uncultured Clavibacter sp. | reverse complement strand
GAAGTTACCGGCCACACCTAGTTTTCTATTGCAGTGTATGAACTGCGTTGCATTGCTTGGATCAACCGCAAGCGTTGTGGATGCTGAACCACAATGCCAGATCCGGATGATGTTCTTATCTTCTTCGAGATCGACAGTATCGACGAGATAATTTGTGCCTGATCCCAACGCCTCCAAAAGCAGCATGGTTACAGCGCCATATACATCTCTTTCACACGCTGCCGGGGTTCCACTTGTGGCGGTTCGACCCATTGCTCCGCATGGGCAAGCGCCCAAATCAACGGCAAAGTCGGGCCAGCAGCGCATCGCAATTGCCGACAAATTATTGGATTCGATCCACTTTTGTAGGGCAACCCGAGTACTTGCATTGATACGCGCTTCTTTTTCCGGAACCTCTTTCAACGATGGTTGGGCAGCGCATGCATCTTTATATTCCGCACTCTCTTCATCAAGCGGAACAGCGGCAATATCAGCGAAGATTTCTGGGATGGATTTATTAATAACGTTCAAACCAAATTTTTCTTTCAATATATCGGCGTCATACGTGCATGGAGTGAATCCTGCGGGAGCATCACCAATGGCGCCGATGGTGTGACCTTTCAATGTATCCAGAGCGGCTCGAACTTTTCCAGAATCCGCCAAGTCACCATTAATGTTCTTCGGTTCTCCGACTTGTGGAAGTGTTCCCGCTAAAGCGGATTGCAACGCCACTTTGACATGAGGTTCATCGGGATTTCCATGGAGATGAGTGATTCGTTTTCCATTTACCCGAAGCGCGTGCGCTGCAAGGTTTGAGCCACACATTGAATTGAGAAGTAAGCGATCTCCCACTTCACCAAACTCACGGACAGACCACAGAAGTACTTCACCTTGTACTTTTGACAGAAGTGAAACGGCGGCAGATGCATCGGCAAATGAGGCATTGAAGAGAATGTATAACTTTTCATCATGTTTCAGATTTGCTTCGGCGCTAGCAGTATCCTCGGGTGTCATGACCAATGATGTTGGCCCATTGATGGTGGCACCTACATCACTTAATACTGCACGTGCACCATCAAAGAATCGTTGTGCAGCGGCGACATCGAAGGTCGGGCGCGCTAACGGAATCAAAGTACAGCTGCTCATTAATTCCACCCCGCAGGCAGTACTTCACTCATGAGAACTGGGCGTCCTTCTGCGATGCTTTTATGCGCCGCAAGACCCGTGGCCACGCTTCTGAGTCCATCTTCGAGCGTCACTTCTGGGGCTTTTCCGCTCTGAATGGCGTTAAAGAACTTCACGTGTTCGAGGTAGGAAGCGCCGTAATGAAAGCCGTTGTATTTGATCGAGTCATTCCAGATCTTTCGAGATTCGACTTTGGGCTTGGATGCATCGTGAGTCCACTCTTTAAAATTACCGACTGCGCTTCGTTTTCCATGTCGTAATTCGAGCGAAGGCAAGAAAGATTCGACTTTTCCTGCGTTGCCAGTTACGGAGATATGCTCTTTATCAATCGTGTTTTCGGCGAACATACAGAGATCCAACATTGCGCGTTTTCCGCTTGCGTATTCCACGATCACATAAGCGCTATCTAGCATGTCGGAGCGTTTTCCATCATGGACTTCATCAAGAAAGTTGACGCGTTGTCCGCCCGAGGCGAAAACGCGGGTTGGCCGTTCGCCAGCAATATGATCCATAAGATTGAAGTAGTGACAGCATTTCTCAACTAGCGTGCCGCCGGTTTTTTCCGTGTAGCGATTCCAGTTTCCAACTTTTGGATAAAAAGGTTCACGATGTTCGCGAATAGTTACTTGTTGCACTTCGCCAACTCCACCGCTATGTACGATTGAAATCAGCTCTGCAACGGGTGGCATGTAACGATATTCCAGACCCATCCACACTAAACCACGTCGATTTTTTGACCATTCGATAACTTTCAAGCAATCATCAATCGTGGTGCAGAGTGGTTTTTCGATAAATACGTGGAGTGAGGTAGCTAAGGCATCTTTCAAAACATCAACGTGCGTGTAATTAGGTGTTGCGATAATTACTGCATCAACGAGCCCAGAATTGAGAAGTTGATTGTGGTCGGTAAAAACTTTTACTTCGCTACCGAGTTGCTTGACGGCAAGATTTCGTGAACCTTCATCAGGATCGGAGATCGCAGTAACAGCGGCGCCATCGATATAACGGAGATTTTCTGCGTGTTCGCGACCCATGGCGCCCACACCGATAATCCCGTAACGCACCATTGAAAGATGACTCCCTTGTCCTCAGTGGTCAGACCACTTGAATAGGGTGAGTCTTGTGCGAGATCGAGGCTCGGTCAATGCCCCTTTGACCGTTTTTTGATAACGATTGGATTACCGAGCCGCGATATCTGGGCGGCTTCGACCTGCGATCTCAATGCTGGGCCACTCAGGATCGTGGGTGATTACTTCGAGTCCGGCAGAGGTCGTGATGACGGTGTCTTCGACTTTCAACCCTTCCGCGCTCGGATTCCAAGCAATCGCATTATTCAATCCGATTAATTGTGGCGTCTTCTCGTGCGCCGGAAAATCTCGAGGCAGATATCCGGTCGGACCACCTTGGTGATGTTTCGTCCATTCATCACGAGCAAATCCTTGCTTCAAGTATTCGCTCTCCCCGGCTTTAAAAGCTTCGGCCAATGTGGCGCCAACTTTTGTTCCGTTCAGGAAGGCTGCTTCAACGTTCAAAAGTTTTTGATAGTTGTCATTTGCTTTAGAAGCGATTTCTCCGAAGTGAACTAAACGTGTCACGCTAGCAATCAACCCTTTGCGCCGCGCACAGATAACACCCATCGCAATCGAACCAATTGAATGTGTTGTGGGAAGTGGATGTCGGAATTGTTTAATTCGCGATTCTCCGGCGACGAGGAGCACAACTGGCTCTAAATCGCGCTCCCACATTTCTTCCGCAATCTCACCAGCGACTTCAACTTCACTCATATCTGAATCAATATCGAGCATTGCTTCACCAAGTGCGGCAGCGGCATCCTTGCCTATCTCTCGCAAACGGTTGATTTCATAATCATTGAGTGAACGTCGCAAAGTCTCGATATCTGATTGAAGATTTACTCGATCGTTTTCAGCGCCATCAACGCCGATCCGGTCACCCTTTGGTAATTGTGCTTCCCGACCTTCAAACCAATTAATAACTATAAGTTCTTCATCGCCGGAAAGTTCTTCAGCTTCTAAACGCGGCGCTTCAATCTTGTTTGTTACAACGACAATGCGATCTCTATAAACGACGACATCCATGCATGAGAGTTCTAGAGTCGTGGGGATGTGCGCTCGACCGCCGATGATCCATGCGACATTTGCGCCTTTTTTCAAGACCACAGCATCAAGGTTCTTGGCTTCGAGCAGGGCCTTGATTCTGGCTCGCTTTTCGCGCTGTTCAAGGGTTCTGCTCATGGCGCTAACCTACGAGAGAAGTGAAGAAACTTCGATACCAAAGCGAGCTAAATTTGCGCGCCCGCCATCAACTTCAGTAAGAACGAATGGTTTTCCATCAGGAGCGATGCAATAAGAATTTTCGAAGTGAGAACCATGGGATTTGTCCGTGGTTACAACAGTCCAGTTATCGGATAGAACTTTAGTTTTATCAGTTCCAAGAGTGATCATTGGCTCGATTGCAAAGACCATTCCAGCTTCAATCGTTGGACCGTGGCCTGGCTTTCCGTAGTTGAAAATGTGTGGCTCCATATGCATCGCAGTACCGATGCCATGTCCACCATATTCGCGCAATATTCCGTACTTACCTTGAGAGACGATGTACTTCTCTATCGCATAACCGATATCAGATAGCTTCGCACCCAATTTTCCAGCTGCAATTCCATGCCACATTGATTCCTCGCACACGTCGAGCATCTTTTGTCGCGATTCATCAACAGGATCAACAATCATTGTGAATGCAGCATCACCATGCCAGCCATCAACGATGGCGCCACAATCAACCGAGACGATATCTCCGGGCATGATCATGCGTTCACCAGGAATTCCATGAACGATTTCATCATTAACAGAGACACAAATAGTCGCCGGGAAACCGTGATATCCCTTGAAGTTTGAAGTTCCACCGCCACGTTTAATGTTTGCTTCAGCGATCGCATCAAGAGCGCTTGTGGTGATTCCAGCCTTGATCTGGGTGCGAATTAAATCAAGAGTACTTCGAACAAGAAGACCAGCTTTGCGCATGGTCTGGAGTTGATCCAAGGTCTTGATCTGGATCGCCATGGCTTAGCTAAGTTTCTGGGAAAGTGCGCGAATTGCACCGGCGGTTATGTCAGCCACATCACCGACAGCAGGAATCGTTATGAGCAGGCCCTCGTGGCGGTAAAAAGCAATGATTGGCGCAGTTTGTTCGGCATACACCTCAAGACGTCGCGCGATTACTTCTTCTTTATCGTCATCTCGTTGGTACAGCTCTCCACCGCACGCATCACACTTATCGAGATTTCCTGGGAAAACTTTTCCGCAACCACGGCAGGTGCGGCGACCTGAGAGTCTTTTGATTATTTCTGAGTTCTCAATTGAGAGTTCAAGTGCAGCATCAATCGGAGTTTTCTTTTCGGCAAGAATTGCACGCAAGACTTCAGCTTGGGCGACATTGCGGGGAAAACCGTCGAGCAAGAATCCGTTTGAAGTATCGGAATGTGTTAGACGATCTTTCACCATCGCATTAGTTACTGAATCTGGAACAAGTTCGCCTTTATCCATGTAGCTCTTAGCTTGGAGGCCAAGTGGAGTTCCTTCTTTCAAATTTGCACGGAAGATATCGCCCGTTGAAATATGAGGAATGGAGTAGTGCGCGGCTAGGTGTACTGCTTGAGTTCCTTTACCTGCACCTGGTGGTCCAACCAGGATGAGACGCATTAGCGGAGGAATCCCTCGTAAGAACGCTGTTGTAACTGGCTCTCAATCTGCTTTGCAGTATCCAGACCAACACCAACGACAATGAGAATCGCAGTACCACCGAATGGGAAGTTCTGTGAGGCGCCGAAGAGAACAAGAGCGATGATTGGGATGATCGCAACAAGCGCTAGGTACAACGATCCTGGAGCGGTGATGCGGTTGAGGACATATTGCAAATAATCACTTGTGGGTTTTCCAGCGCGAATACCTGGGATAAATCCGCCGTACTTACGCATATTTTCTGCAGTCTCTTCTGGGTTGAAAGTAATTGCAACATAGAAGTAAGCAAAGAAGATGATGAGGAGCGCATAAGCCGCGATATAAATCGGGTGATCGCCCTTCACGAAGTTAGAGGAGATCCATACTGCCCACGGCGCTGTCGAACCGGTGAAGTTCGCGACTAACGATGGGATGTAGAGCAGAGACGATGCGAAAATGACTGGGATAACGCCAGATTGGTTGACCTTGATTGGGATGTAGGTCGTGGTTCCACCATATTGGCGACGGCCAACTTGGCGCTTTGCGTATTGGACGGGAATACGTCGTTGGGCTTGTTCGACGAAAACAACAGCAGCAACAATCAGAATTCCAATCGCCATAATAAATAGGAATGTTGGCCAACCGCGAGAAAGCTTGATGGACCAGAGTTGTCCAGGGAAGCTTGC
>CAZZMU010000047.1:0-5582 GCA_964655345.1 uncultured Clavibacter sp. | reverse complement strand
CTGATGTTGCGCGCGAATATGGTGCTTTAACCTCGCCCAAAAAGAAAGGCTTAAATGGAACCATCCCGGCATTTACCAGCAATAGATTGGGATCATCAGCTATCAGCGAAGCAGATGGAACAACTGTGTGTTGAATTCCGAGGCTGTTTTCTGATTCGAAAAATGAAAGCCACCTGGAGCGGATTTCGGCTGAGTTCACGAGTTTTTAGAACTCTTCATCATCGACATATCGAGTACTTTTACTCTTCTTACTTGATTTTCCTTTTTTCTTCTTCCGCATTTGCGCAGCCGTCAGAACCGCTCCAGCTGCCTTCATCGCCATCTGATTTTTATCGAGGAATGAAGAGGTGTTGGTGGAAATCTTGCTGCTCAACTCTTCCATCGACTTTGTGACCTTATTGATGCTCTGTAATGGGCCATTAACGAGTTCTACGGTCGTGGTGACTTCATGTAGAAGTGGAGTCGTCTCGTGAGAAATTTCCTTGACTGCTGTACCAACCTCATCGATAGCGCGTCCCAAGCGGACTACGGCATATGCGATTGCCACACTGATAATGAGAAGTGCGCTGGCAGCAATTATTGCTGCGATTCCACCTGCTGACATGAGGTTAGCCTACCGAAACTGCACTTAAACCAGTGTTGGCAAGGGCATATCAGGCTTGCGATGTTCTTTATGGGCCGCCAATGCTGAAAGGTGATACGCCTCAAGAGCTGCGATATTCGCTGGATTTTGGTACTTGCTGCCATCAACAACATCGCCCATGCGCGCTTCAATCACCGCGTGGACATCATTACCCGAGAGAGTTTTATGAGTTTCAAGAGCGTGCGCGACCGCGAGAATATGTATCCGATCTTGAGCCAATAACTCTTCGGCTCTCGCTAAAAGCGATGCCAAATTATCTTCTATCCGATCCGATAGCGCTCTGCGCATTTCTTGTTTTGCATCATTCGGTCGAGCACCTCCGGGTGCGCCAATCTCCATTCGGCGGCTTGATGCATATGACGAAACCGTAGATCCCATACCCCAATAGCCTTCCATTAATCCTGCGACGGTTGTGGCAGATTCCAAATCTCCAGAAACGCCCGAAGAATTGTCCCCATCAAAGAACATCCGTTCACCTGCCAATGACGCGAGAGAAACCAGAATGTCGCCCTCATACTCGCTCTTCCAATGTGTGAACTGATCATCGGGTGGAATAGATGCAACCATTCCTAAGTACTCGGCTCCCTTTTCAATCGTTGCAATGTCAATGTCCATGTGTTTTCGAACTCGATATGCCATAACTGCGTGGCAAGCTTCATGAACCGCAGTGGCATGACGTTCGCGTTCAATATATTCAACATCTTCGGATGGTCCAAGTTGCTTGAGTTGCTTTGCTTTAAGAACATCGGCCCACGTAACACTTGTGCGCCCATTTCGTATTGCCATAATGAGAGATTCGTTGACCAAATCCTTAATTGTGGCGCCCGTTGCATAAGGAGTAATGATTGCGAGCTTCTCAATCTCTTCCTTTGATAGAGAGTTAGCCACTTTCGCAAAATAACCCTCGTAAGTTCTGATACGACCAGCCTTGCTTGGGTAACCAACGCGATACATACGATCGATTCGACCAGGACGCAGAAGTGCTTCATCCAGTGATTCCGGCATATTCGTAGCCATCACAACCAGAATTCGGTATTTGGGCGGATTTTTTGGTCGCATGCCCAGCGTTCGGCGAACGATTCGATTGAAGAAACCCCGAGGTTTCTTTAAGCCCGATAACTCTGTAAGGAGGGCTTGAAGAGTTCCCGTGCCCGCTCCGCCACCGCCGCCGGCGCCCATAACGAATCGATCGATGATGCGCGGTTTGCTTTCCTGTGTTGGCACATCAAACGAGCGATCGAAAGTCAGAACAGAATTCGCCACGTCACTTAAATACGCCGAGCCACGACACTCATCTTTCGAGGAATACGCACCAGGTCCACGCTGTGTGATGCTCCCGCGATTTCCTAACGCATCAGCTTCATCAAAAAACACCACGACTCCGCCGTAACGAAGCGCGAGTTTACGTAATTTTCTAAAAAGGCCTTTTACCTTGAGAATTCCAACCCCAAAAAACATATTGTTAAACGCACCTGGATCGACGAAAACGAACGGTTTACCAGTTTCTCCTGCCATTGATTCAGCCATAAGAGTCTTACCGGTACCTGGTGGCCCCCAAAGTAAAATTCCACCTGGGACATAACCACCTAGTTTTTCAATGCTCTCAGGGTTCTCAAGAAAAACCAGGTTCTCTCTGATTCTGGCTAGAACATGATCTTGTCCCCACACATCGGTGAACCGAGTTTTTATGTCATCTGGGAAATAAGTATCAATGCCACCGCGACTGAGAAACCAGAAGATGGCTACAAATTGAATGATGACGAAAACTACGGCAAACATAAGTTGACCGATTATTGGCAGTGCACTCCAAAGAGCTTTCGGAGCAAGAAATAGTGCGCGAACGGGTGTTTCCTTATAAATGGCACCTAGAACAACAGATAAAAGTGTGATGACTAGCGCCCATTTGATGACTCTTGAAAGTCGGAAGCGAGTCCAATCACTCAGTTTGTGAAGCGCTCGATCTATAAATGAGAAATATCGTTGCCAAAACCCGTGGTACGGCGCCGCAAGCTCAGAGATGAGGAAATGTGTCTGCCGAATAGCCTCCACAGCGAAAAGCGGAAAAATCCACCACCGCTGGTAAGCGCTATTAGATACAGCTTTTTGAAAGGTCAAAGTTTCATCGCCGGCCATATCTGCCCAGACCAAAACGAAAAATACGATAGCGAAAAAGAGCAGGAATTTAATGCGATCGTAAACCGAGAGATGAACTCTCGTTTTTCGATCTGAATCTTTCGGGCGAGATGTGGTGGTATCGGCCGGATTTGTGCTCATTGATGTACCTCAGGTTTGAAATCAACGCCACTTTCTTTTCTCTGGGCATCTGTAATTGGCGTTGGCGCGCCAGTTAGTGGGTCGCCGCCGCTCGCAGTCTTGGGGAAAGCAATTACTTCACGGATTGATTCTGCTCCTGCAAGAAGCGCACAGAGACGGTCAAGTCCAAGAGCGATTCCACCGTGAGGAGGAGGACCGTAATTGAAGGCTTCGAGTAAAAAGCCAAATTTGCTCTCCGCCTCTTCTTTGGACAATCCAATAACTCGAAATACAGCCTGCTGAATATCACGTTTATGGATACGAATTGATCCGCCACCAATTTCGCTTCCATTAAGAACGATGTCATATGCATACGCAAGAGCGCTACCAGGATCCTTTTCAAACGTTGATTCAAATTCCGGCTTGGGTCCGGTAAATGGATGATGCACTGCGGTCCATCCACCAGCTTCAGTTTTTTCAAACATCGGGGCATCAACCACCCAGAGGAATTTCCAGGCAGACTTATCAATGAGATTGCACCGCTCACCAATTTCTAGCCGGACAGCTCCAAGTAAATTCAGTGATGGCTGCCTTTCGCCAGCTGCGAAGAAGATTGCATCACCGTTACTTGCTCCAACATGGGCAGCAATCCCAGTACTTTCTTTTTCAGATAAATTTTTTGCAACCGGGCCAGAGAGAGTTCCATCGTCACCGACCAAAATGTATGCAAGGCCTTTTGCTCCGCGCGCTTTTGCCCAGTCCTGCCACGCGTCTAGTTCTCGCCGAGGAGACGACGCTCCTCCGGGCATTACCACGGCGCCGACAAATTCGGCTTGGAAGACTCGGAATGAGGTTTCCTTGAAGAACTCAGTGACGTCTACTAACTCATTTCCAAATCTCAAATCAGGTTTATCAGATCCGAAGCGACGCATAGCTTCGTGATAGGTCATGTGTGGAATGGGCAGCGGAATGTCGTAACCAGCGACCTTTTTAAAGACGTTAGAGAGAATCTTCTCCCCCACAGCGATAACGTCTCCTTGATTACCGAAAGAAAGCTCTATATCTAATTGCGTGAACTCGGGCTGGCGATCAGCGCGAAAATCCTCATCTCTGAAGCAGCGCGCGATTTGATAATACTTTTCCATACCAGCGACCATGAGAAGTTGTTTAAACAATTGTGGTGACTGAGGAAGTGCATACCAAGATCCCGGTTGGAGTCGAACTGGGACAAGAAAATCTCGTGCGCCTTCGGGAGTTGACCGAGTCAGATACGGTGTTTCAATTTCAAGAAAGCCTTCCTCGTCCATCACGGATCTAATCACTGATGTAACTTTGGAGCGAAGTCGAAGCGCCTTGCTTGGATTTTCCCGGCGTAGATCGAGATAGCGATATTTCAACCGCACTTCTTCACTAACATTGACAGTCTCTCCACTATCAACCGGAAAAGGTAACGGAGCCGCCTCGCTGAGAACTTCGAGTGCGTCGCACATTACTTCAATCTCTCCGGTAGGAATACTGAGATTTTCATTTCCGGCAGGTCGTTTCGCGACTTTGCCTCTGACCAATACGCACCATTCAGCTCGAAGTGCACCAGCTACCTTCTCATCAGAAATGACAACTTGAACATTCCCCGTTGCATCGCGCAAGTCAATAAAGGCAACACCACCATGATCGCGTCGTCGCGCAACCCAGCCTGCCAAAGTGACAGTTTCGTCAATATGACTGGAGCGGATTTCGCCCGCGCCGTGAGACCTAAGCACAAAAAACCTTTCTTACATTGATGATGCGGAGAACGAGCCGACTAGGCAGAAGTCCTAGCGCGACTTTTCCGCAAGGGTGGTTGCAAGAGCGCTAAGGGTAACCGAAACCGACTCTCCCGTCGCCATATTTTTGAGTTCAACGCTTCCAGTGCTGATTTCAGCATCACCCATAACTATTACAAATCTTGCTCCAGATTTATCAGCGGCCTTCATAGCACCCTTGAGGCCCCGATCTCCATAACTCTGCTCCACTACAAAACCACTTCGGCGAAGTTTGTTTACGATGGTAAAGCACTCTTTTCTCGCGACTTCACCAAGTGGAATCACATATAGATCGGTATACCGTGCAATGCTAGGTTCGATCTTTTCCACTTCCATTGCGAGCAGGATGCGGTCAATTCCAAGTCCAAATCCAATGCCGGACAGTGATTGGCCACCTAAAATTTCCATCAGTCCGTCGTAGCGACCGCCACCGCCAATTCCCGATTGAGCTCCCAATCCATGATGAACAAACTCAAATGTTGTTCCTGTGTAGTAATCAAGACCTCGAACCAATCTGGGATTAACTTCGAAGGGAATTCCGATCGACTGCAGCGATTCTTTGACTGCGTGAAAATAATCTAAACTCTCCGAACTAAGAAAATCCACGAGAAGAGGCGCGGTAGCCATTTGTTTCTGGATCTCTAAACGCTTGTCATCAAACAAACGAAGTGGGTTCTTTGTCGCCCGCAACTTCGTCTCCTCATCAAGATTCATGCCATCAATAAAACTATTGAGCGCAATGCGATGAGAGTCTCGAGAGGCTCGATCGCCAAGCGAAGTGATGTGTAAAGTAAAATTTTTCAACCCCACTCGCTTATAACCTTCATAAGCTATCGCTATAACTTCTGCATCGAGTTGTGGGTCATTAACGCCAATTGCTTCCA
>CAZZMU010000046.1:0-5628 GCA_964655345.1 uncultured Clavibacter sp. | reverse complement strand
TTATACAAGAAACTGAGCGTTGCGTCGCAGCGGTTCGAATCATCCGACCATCACGAGCCGCACCTCTACCGAAAGGCGTGTTGATCACAAGAGAGATTCTATTTTCATTAATAAGATCTACAGCGGAGATAGCATCGATATTGACGCTTTTTTCTGAGTGCTTACTTACAAGCTGTGTTTGGACACCGTGTTTTGCCAAAAACGAATGTGTTCCTTGTGTTGCGTACAACGTGAAATCTAGTTCTTGTAAACCTTGAATTGCGCTTAATGACGCGTCTTTATCTTTGTCAGACAGCGATATAAATATCGCGCCGCTCTTCGGTAGTGGACCGAACGCGGCTATTTGGCTCTTTGCAAATGCGGCCCCAAACGTTGAGGCTATCCCCATCACTTCACCCGTAGATTTCATTTCGGGTCCTAATACAGTGTCCACTCCTTGTCCATCGATGCGACGGAAGCGATTCCATGGCAAGACCGCTTCTTTCACCGATATTCCTTTTGCGTTACCACTGCCGGCATTTGGAAGGATTCCGCTTTCTTTCAACTCAGCAATAGTTTTACCCGCAGCGATTAACGCGGCTGCTTTCGCGAGTTGAACTCCAGTTGCTTTGCTGACAAAAGGCACAGTTCGTGAGGCTCGCGGATTTGCCTCAAGTACATAGAGTTCTGACTTAGAAATTGCATACTGGATGTTGATTAAACCCCGAACCCCAATTGCTTCAGCCAATTTTAGGGTTGCATTATGAATCTCTTGTTGATGCTCGGAGGTAATTGATTGAGGTGGAATAACGCACGCCGAGTCGCCCGAATGCACGCCTGCTTCTTCAACGTGCTCCATCACGCCAGCTAGATAAAGCTCGGTTCCGTCAAAAAGAGCATCAACGTCAATTTCGATTGCGTCGTCAAGGAACTTATCAATCAAGACTGGATGTTCTGGATTGATCTGAGTAGCGAGAGCGATAAATTCCGATAAAGATGCATCGTCGTAGACAATGTGCATGCCACGTCCGCCCAGCACAAATGACGGTCTAACCAAAACGGGATACTCAATATTTCTCGCAACTATCAAGGCTTCGTCATATGAAAATGCTGTACCGAACCTCGGAGCCTTTAAACCGGTTCGATTAAGCACGTTACCGAATGCTCCTCGATCTTCAGCTAGATGAATAGCATCAGGAGAAGTACCGAGAATTGGCACCCCTGCAGCTTTTAAACCCGCCGCCAATCCCAATGGGGTCTGGCCACCTAATTGAACAATGACGCCTGCAATTGGTCCGGCTTTTAGTTCAGCGCGATAGATCTCAAGGACGTCCTCCAATGTAAGAGGCTCGAAATACAACCTATCGGAAGTGTCATAATCCGTTGAAACTGTCTCTGGATTGCAATTAACCATTATTGTGTCGAAACCGGCTTTGCTTAAGGCAAAACAGGCATGTACACATGAATAATCAAATTCAATACCTTGTCCAATTCGGTTGGGACCGCTTCCCAGAATAATTACTGCAGGCCGGGTACGTGGCTTAACTTCTGTTTCCAAATCATACGAAGAGTAGTGATACGGAGTAAATGCTTCGAACTCTCCAGCGCATGTATCAACCGTCTTATAGACCGGGAATATTTCACACTTCTCTCGAAGCTTCGCTATTTCGCCAGCTGAAGTTTTTCTCAGCTCTGCAATCTGATGATCAGAGAATCCAAACCGCTTCGCTTTCTTGAGGAGGTCTCGATTGAGTTCTGAAGCGCCGGCAACTTCACTTGCAATCAGATTGATTTCCTGAATCTGCGCTAAGAACCAAGGATCTATACCGCTTTTGTCATGTACCAACTCAATAGACGCTCCTGACGCTAGAGCTCTTTGAACTTGCAAAAGTCGATTCTCTGTTGGTATCGGTATTTGTTCAAGAAGTTCTGGAAGTGCATCTTCAAAGTTCCATGTGAAAGTAGAGTTCTTCTTTTCTAATGAACGCATGGCTTTTTGCAGAGCTTCTGGGAAAGACCGTCCAAATGCCATAGCTTCCCCTACACTTTTCATCGTAGTAGTTAAACGCGAATCTGCTTCTGGAAACTTTTCAAATGCGAATCGTGGAATTTTCACAACGATGTAATCGAGGGTTGGCTCAAATGATGCTGGCGTCTTTTTAGTTATGTCATTGGGAATCTCGTCTAACGAGTATCCAATTGCTAATTTCGTCGCGATTTTCGCGATGGGAAACCCCGTCGCTTTCGAAGCTAAGGCGCTGGAGCGCGAGACTCGTGGGTTCATCTCGATAACAACGATTCGGCCGTTATCTGGATTAATAGCGAATTGAATATTGCAACCACCTGTGGCGACGCCGACTTCACGAATGATCTCGATGCTGAGGTTTCTCAACTTTTGAAATTCGACATCCGTCAACGTCAGCGCTGGTGCGACTGTGATGGAGTCCCCGGTATGAACGCCCATAGGATCGAAATTCTCAATACTGCAGACAATAACCACGTTATCGTGATTATCGCGCATAACTTCGAGTTCGAATTCTTTCCAACCAATAATTGATTCTTCTAAAAGGACTTCAGTTACCGGGCTGAAACGCAACCCTGCGCCAGCAATTTGCTCCAACTCTGATTGATTGTGGGCGATTCCGCTGCCTAGTCCTCCCATGGTGAAAGAAGGTCGAACGACGACAGGATAATTGAGTTTTTCTGCAGCAGATAAACAGTCAGACATTGTGTGACAAATGATTGATCGAGCAGATTCTCCGCCAACTTTCTCTACAATCGCTCGAAACTCTTCCCGATTCTCACCTCGGCGAATTGCGGCCACATCCGCTCCAATGAGCTTGGTGTTGTACTTTTCAAGAATTCCGTGCTCGTGAAGGGCAATCGCAGCGTTGAGTGCAGTTTGTCCGCCAAGAGTCGCAAGAATCGCATCTGGTTTTTCCAGGGCAATTACTTTTTCTAGGAATGTCGGCGTTATCGGCTCTATATAGGTGGCGTCAGCAAACTCAGGATCGGTCATGATTGTCGCTGGATTTGAGTTCACCAGGATGACTCGAATTCCTTCGGATTTAAGTACGCGACACGCTTGGGTTCCCGAGTAATCAAATTCGCAGGCTTGGCCGATAACGATCGGGCCACTTCCAATGACAAGTACGCTCTTTATTGATTTATCGCGCGGCATTTTTCTCCAACATGGCTAAGAAATCATCAAAGAGATAGTTCGCATCATGCGGCCCAGCTGCAGCTTCTGGATGATATTGAACTGAGAACGCCGGTCGCTCAAGAAGTTTTAGACCCTCCACAACGCCGTCGTTAAGACATACGTGCGTTACGGTTCCTGGTCCGAAGACCGTAGTGAAAATTCCATCACTTGGTGCTTCAACTGCGAAGCCATGGTTTTGAGCGGTTATCTCAACGCGATGCTTTTCCCTATTCAAGACGGGTTGATTAATTCCGCGATGGCCAAAACGTAATTTGTAGGTATCAAATCCAAGAGCACGACCCAAAATCTGATGACCGAAACAAATTCCGAAGATTGGGAAATTATCATGAAGTGCTTTACGAACAGTCGATACGACCTCATCCATCGTAGCGGGATCTCCTGGCCCGTTTGATAGGAATAGTCCATCAAAGCCCCGACTCCTTATTTCTTCATAAGTGGTATTCGCAGGAAGCATATGAACTTCGATTCCGCGCTCAGCCATATTGCGTGGAGTTGCTGCCTTGATTCCAAGATCAAGCGCCGCGACGGAGAACTTTTTACTCCCATGTGCTGGAACTACGTAACTTTGGGAAGTTGTGACTTCGTCGGCAAGATATGCACCCGACATCTGTGAGCTATTGCGAACCCGCTTCACCATCTCTTCGCGAGATAAACCGGTTTCTGAAAATATTCCGACTCGCATAGCGCCTCGATCTCGCAGGTGAAGAGTGAGAGCTCGAGTATCAATTCCCTTAATTCCCACAACACCGTTGGCTATAAGATCATCTTCAAGTGATCTTTCAGCACGCCAATTGGATACCACAGGCGATGGATTTCGAACCACAAAGCCACTCACCCAAATCTTCCTTGACTCTTCATCCACAGTATTCATTCCAGTGTTTCCGATATGTGGGGCCGTCATGATGACAACTTGCTTGTGATACGAGGGATCGGTAAGAGTTTCTTGGTAGCCCGTCATACCGGTCGAGAAAACTGCTTCCCCAAAAGTTTCACCGGTGCATGCCCACGCGTCACCCTCAAAGATACGTCCGTCATCAAGCACGAGAAATGCCGTCACGAAGAAACCTTCCGATCGAAAACCAGCGCGCCATTATGGAAGGTCATCTCAATAACTCCTGGCAATTTCATCTCGTGAAATGGCGTGTTGCGGCTCTTGGAGTGAAGTGCAGCGCGATCGACCGTCCACTCTGCTGTGAGATCAATAATCACCAGATTCGCAGGCTTGCCCACAGTGATATTGCCATGTTCGGCGTATCGGCCAATCTGTGCCGGCGTGCTCGACATACGAGAGCTCAAAGTTTCCAGCGTCATCAGTCCACTTTTCACCATTGTTAGATAAACAATTGAGAAGGCAGTTTCTAATCCGAGCATCCCAAAAGCTGCAGCGCTCCATTCGCAATCTTTAGCTTCTTGCGCATGAGGGGCGTGATCGGTTGCGACGATGTCGATCGTGCCATCGGCTAAACCGTGTCGCAATGCCATGACATCTTCTTCGGTACGAAGGGGCGGATTAACTTTGAATACTGGATCATAAGATTCAACAACGTCATCAGTAAGAATTAGGTGATGCGGCGTTACTTCAGCGGTAACTTTCACGCCACGTTTCTTCGCAGCTCGTACGATTTCGACTCCACCTGCGGTAGTGAGGTGACAGATATGTAGCCGACTATCGACATGCTCGGCAAGAAGTACATCTCGCGCGATGATTGCTTCTTCGGCAACTGCTGGCCAACCTTTGAGGCCCAGTTTTGCTGAGATCTCACCTTCATTCATTTGAGAATTTTCCGTAAGCCTTGGATCTTGAGCATGTTGGGCTATGACGCCATCGAAGGTCTTTACATACTCAAGTGCTCGACGCATCACCAAAGGATCTGCAACGCAATGCCCATCGTCGCTAAAAATTCTTACTTTTGCTTCAGACTGATTCATAGCGCTTAACTCGGCCAAATGCCTACCCTGCTGTCCCAGCGTTACTGAACCAATGGGAAATACATCACACAGACCATGGTGTTTTCCAAGTCGATACACCTGTTCTACAACGCCAGCTGTATCAGCAACAGGAAGGGTGTTGGGCATGGCCGATATTGCAGTGAAACCTCCTGCGGCAGCAGCGAGCGAACCTGTTAAGACAGTCTCTGCATCTTCACGGCCTGGTTCCCTTAAATGGGTATGGAGATCTACAAAACCTGGCAGAACAGTAAGTCCGCTTCCATCAATTTCTTTATATTCAACTCCAGGAGAGAGAGTTCGCGTGACGACACCTGACTCAATGACGATGTCAATCGTGGAAGCATGAACATCCTCAAGATTTCGAATATGGAAGTTCATGAGCTTACCTCCGCGCCAACAGATATCGAGTCGCGAATAGTGGCGCCACCTAAGAGCAAATATAGAACCGCCATTCGCACGCTGACTCCATTTGCAAC
>CAZZMU010000045.1:1620-5719 GCA_964655345.1 uncultured Clavibacter sp. | reverse complement strand
CAAGGATGAACACCAACAAGAGCAAGTGACCAGCGAACATATTTGCGAAGAGACGCAAGCTCAAAGTCATAGGGCGAACCAAGAAATATGTCGCTAATTCCAATGGAGTAATCAATATGTAGGCAGGTTTTGGGATACCAGGAAGAAACATAATTTCTTTCAGGTATTTCACCAATCCTTGTTTGCGAATTCCTACATAGTGAAAAATGAAGAATGTGAATGCAGCCAACACGTATGGGAATGAGATACGAGACATCGTCGGGAATTGGATGAATGGCACAATGCCAAAGATGTTGTTGACCAAAATGAACGTGAAGAGCGTGAAGAGATATGGAACGAAGCGCATGAACTCATGGCCGATGACTTCGCGACCGAGATCGTTTCGGACGAATGAGTAGACCGATTCGCCAGCGAATTGAAGCTTTGAAGGCACGATCGCCGCTTTACGAGAAGAGATAATGAAGAATATTGAGATCAGCGCGACTGAGAGAAAAACTAGGAGGATTGGTTTTGTTGCGAATTCATTGCCTTCGATAAATGGAGGGAGGTTGAAGTCGCCGGCATCGGGAGGATTGAAACCCTCATCCTTTGCCTCAAACAGCTTCGTTGCGTTACTAACGAACACCACAACTCCTTGAGATCGACTTCGAGAGCGCCTAGCTTTGCGAAGTCTGACGAACGTATCGAGCGGGGAAAGACGGCGTAACCCTATGGGTTAAGGCGTATCCATGAGAAATCGAAAGCCGTTAATCGGCCGTTAGATGGGTTACTTGCGGCCGAAGCGGAGCCAGATCAAATACAGGGCCGAACCCATGCCAAGCAGAAGGCCGCCAAGAAGGAAATACCCGGTGCCCAGCCAGTTATCTAAACCCCATCCAATGCCGCCCCAAATCAAAAGACCCGAAAGCATGTAACCAAAGATGGTCCAGAAAGCGTTATCTTCACTGGGGCCTTTTGGCAGATTTTCGCTCATTGAAACACCGTCCTTTGGGTGCGATTACTTCGTCTCAGGCGTCGAATCAGAAGTCTTACTCGGCAAGGGTAACTGTAGCCGTAGCTTGAAGAAAGCCCGAACCTCACCCGCGAGCCATCCGGCAGCGATAACAAGCGCACTAATTCCGAAACTGAGGCGATCAACATCTGATTCTTCGGTCAAACGGGTGACTGCAATTAGAAAACCTGCAATCAGCAAGAGCTTGGTGAAGTAGGAGAACATGGCAAGAGCCAGAGTTGCGATCGGATCGGCGCTCTTCGTTAATCGAGCGACCAACAGCGAAACAGAGAAGAAAATAACCACTGTGAACGATGCAAGAACACTTCCGAAAAGTCCTGAGGTTCCACGCGTGATAGTCGATACAACAATTGAAAAGAAACTCAGAATCGTTGAAGGAATCAAAGCTCCCCGCCACATTGCTTTATTTGATTCAGCAATCTCCATCAGATTCGAACCTTCTTATCTTTCTTGGTGACAACAATCGCAATTGAAAGTAGCGCAAATCCAACGCTAATCGCGCCCCATAAAGGAATAAAAGCTGAGAGCATCGCGGGGAGGGCTAACATCGCAGTCATTAAGTAAAGAATGAAAGCGGTTCGTTCTTGAGAGTTTCCCCATGACATCAACTTGTGATGTAGGTGCTCTTGATCAGGAGCGAAAGGCGATTTCCCTCGACGAAGTCTTCGCACAACCGCAGATGCAAAATCAAGAAGCGGAATGGCAAGAACTGCGAATGGTAAAAGTAGAGGTAACGCAGCTGGACCGATGTTCTCCGAGAAAACTGCGTTTGCGTCAATCTGTCCCATTAACGTGATTGCTGCGGCGGCAAGGACTAATCCAAGGAACATGGAACCTGAATCCCCCATGAAGATCTTTGCTGGGTGAATGTTGTATGGAAGAAAACCAATGCACGTTCCGATCACAATCGCTGTAACCAATGAGGGTGCACCGGCACGACTAAAACCATTTTCAACCGCTAATAAGTAAGAAAAGCCAAAGAAGGACGCTGCCGAAATTGCCACAATACCGGCGGCTAAGCCATCGAGGCCATCAATAAAATTGACCGCATTGATAATCACGAGCACAACAAGGACTGTGAGTAGTTGTCCGATATTTGTGGGCAGAATGATGATTCCGTCGATAGGCAACCAGAGAATTTGTATTCCGAACAACAGCAAGATTGCTGCAGCTAATCCTTGACCAGCAAGTTTTGTGACGGCATCGAGTTCATAACGATCGTCCAACATTCCTATCACTAGTACAAATGTGGCGGCCAGAAAGATTCCAAGTAGTTCTCGACTAAAGGATTTTCCGACCAGCTCCAAACCATTAACCATTACCAGAGTAGCTGCCATGGAAATCCACATAGCGACCCCACCCCAGCGCGGAGTTATCTCGGTGTGAATGTCTCTTTCACGGACATTGGCGACTGCTTTGTTGCGCAGCGCGAAATTTCTTACCAGTGGAGTCAACATGTAGGTTAAAGCAGCTGCGATAAATAAAGTGAGTAAATACTCGCGCATTACAGTGAGCTACCGTGGATAAACCGGAAATTTTGAGGTTAGGTTATAAACCTCGTTACGAATTGATGCCGCTTTCGCTTCGTCTTCGCCATCACGAATTGCTCGCGCAATAAGAGATGCAATCTCAGTCATCTCGGTTAAGCCCATTCCTTGCGTGGTGATGGCCGGAGTGCCAACCCGTATCCCGCTCGTGACTGCAGGAGTTTCTGGATCATAAGGAATCGCATTCTTATTGAGAGATATGCCTGCGCGACCACACCGTTCATCTGCAACTTTGCCATTCACGCCGGTGCTGCGAATATCAATGAGTGCGAGGTGAGTTTCGGTGCCACCAGAAACTGCGCGCATACCTTCTTTTTCTAATGATGCTGCCAGTGCTTTCGCGTTAACAATGACTTTCTTTGCGTAATCCTGATATTCCTTTGTGGCGCATTCCTTGAGAGCGACTGCTTTTCCAGCTACCGCACTCATGATTGGCCCTCCCTGCATTCCGGGGAAAACTGCCTTATCAATCGCTGCAGCGTGAGGAGCTTTGGAGAGAATCATTCCACCACGAGGTCCGCGTAAGACTTTATGAGTTGTGAATGAAACAACATCTGCGTACGGGACTGGAGATGGAATGGCTTTGCCTGCAACAAGTCCAATGAAGTGCGCTGCATCAACCCACATAATCGCGCCAACCTCATCACAGATCTCACGAATCGTTTTAAAATCAATCAGACTCGGATAAGCAGTCGCTCCAGAACAAATCATCTTTGGTCTAACCCGTTTTGCGATATCTCGTAGTTCGTCATAATCAATTAATTCATTATCTTGACGAACGCCATATGACTCGACGTTGAACCACTTACCGGAAAAATTAACTTTGGATCCATGCGTCAGATGGCCGCCATGTGGAAGTGACATTGCAAGAACCGTGTCACCAGGTTTAGTGAAAGCTTGATAAACCGCAACGTTTGCACTTGCTCCAGAATGCGGTTGCAAGTTTGCGTGCTCGGCCCCAAATAGTTCTTTTGCGCGCTCGATGCCAATGACTTCGACTTTATCAACCTCTTCACAGCCACCGTAATATCGCTTGCCTGGGTAACCTTCAGCATATTTATTGGAAAGAGTTGAACCAAGAGTTGCCAGCACAGCAGGTGAAGTGAAATTCTCACTTGCAATTAATTGCAGGCTCTTGCGTTGGCGTTCTAATTCAGAGAGCACAACCGCCGCGATATCAGGATCTTGTTTCTGAAGTTGATTGAAATCGGGGCCAAAGAAGGTTTCAGACATGTCTGAAATCCTAGGCTGGAACTGCAATATTAGGCGTAACTGAGCGCAAATCGGCGAGTGATATTGCTCCTGGACGCTTGAGAAATACTCCATCATCTTTCACCGAAATCACGGTTGATGTTGGCCCTTCAGGTAATTCACCCGCATCAAAGATTGCGGCGTAATCGCTATCAAGGCAGGGAAAGAAGGATGATTTGCGGACCGGAGGACGTCCAGCCAACGTTGCCGATGCAATTGCTAGTGGCCCTGATGCAAGTGCAACTTCGCGAAGGAAATCTGAAGCAGGAATTCGAACTGAGATTTCCTC
>CAZZMU010000045.1:0-1520 GCA_964655345.1 uncultured Clavibacter sp. | reverse complement strand
GGTGCAATAATCATGCGACCATCACGCAAAGCCGCTACTGCTCGTTCGACAAGTTCAGCGCGCTCGATGTTGTTATCGGAGAGCGAAAGGCGATCTCCCATTAGCGCTCCTTCCGTCGAGCCATTAACCAACGCGGACGTTGATTCAAATCAGTGTAATGAGAAATATCAGAATAGTCAGAGGCAAGAATCTGCTCAAGGGCTTGGGATTGATTTTCATAATGTTCGAGTACGAGTAAGCCTGAGCTTTTCAAGATTCTGGTTGCGGTGGCAATGAAGTTTCGAGGAATCTCGAGTCCATCTTCTCCTCCCCCAAGAAGCGCAATCTCGGGTTCATGTTCACTCACAAGCTTAGGGAGTTCAGAATTATCTGGAATATATGGTGGATTAGCGACCACTACGTCACATTTGACATCAACTAAGGCGTCCCGAACATCGTCATTAATAACTCGAACATCTACCTCATGTCGAGCAATATTCTTCTTTAACCATTCCACAGCGGCTTCTGATTTCTCAACCGCAACAACGTGAACGGGAAGATTACGTTGACGAGCTTCATGGGCGATGGAGATGGAAATAGCTCCGGAGCCTGCACCAAGATCAACAACGCTCACAGTAGAAGGAATGGATTGTGGCGACGATTGCAATCTTTCAATCTCGACCATCGCGGCATCCACTAGTAATTCAGTTTCAGGTCGTGGGATTAAAACTCCAGGTCCGACAGAAAAAGTGAGATATCGAAATGGCGCTTCGCCAACAAGATATTGGGTTGGGGTGCCTGCAATCCGAGCTGTGATTAATTCTTCGAATAATTCATGTTGCTCAGGTGAAAGTTGGAACTGGCGAGCATGAAGTTCCATCCTTTCGATTCCTAAAACATGGGCCAGAACTAACTCAGCATCAACTCGGTCAATGCTCGCAGACTCGAATCGTTGTCGCGCACTTCGTAATACTTCTTTTATTTCTGGAATGGATTGCGCCATGGACATTTTTAAGCTTCAGCAGCGGCTAGTTTTTCTGCTTTATCCGCTTCAAGGAGTGAATTTATGACATCATCAAGTTCTCCGTTGAGAACTGCATCTAAATTATTTGCTTTGAAATTGACGCGGTGATCGCTCAATCTATTCTCGGGAAAGTTATACGTCCTAATGCGTTCGGAGCGATCCACAGTGCGTACTTGAGACTTACGAGTTGCAGAAGCTTCAGCATCAGCAGCTTCTTGAGCAGCCGCAAGCAAACGTGCACGCAAAATACGGAGCGCAGATTCCTTATTCTGTAATTGGCTCTTCTCGTTCTGGCAGGACACAACAATGCCCGTCGGTAAATGCGTGATTCGAACGGCGGAATCGGTGGTGTTAACGCTCTGACCGCCTGGACCAGAAGAGCGATATACATCGATACGAAGTTCATTCATATTTACTTGAACATCGATTTCTTCAGCTTCTGGAAGTACCAGCACGCCCGCAGCAGAGGTATGAATTCGACCTTGTGATTCAGTCTCAGGAACGCGTTGAACGCGAT
>CAZZMU010000044.1:0-5749 GCA_964655345.1 uncultured Clavibacter sp. | reverse complement strand
TTGGACGTCTCCAAGGTGAAGGCATCAAGGCTTGCCTCGATGCAGCAGGAAAGACCAAGGCACGTATGGTCTACCTCAACGGTTCACCAACCGACAACAACGCAACCTTGTTCAAGAAGGGTTACGACTCAGTACTTCGTCCATCAATCGACTCTGGTGATTACACCCTCGTTGATGATCAGGCTGTCCCAGATTGGGATAACGCCAAGGGTGGCGTCATTTTCGAACAGCAACTCTCAAAGGCAAAGGGCAAGCTCGATGCCGTTGTTTCAGCTAACGAAGGTCTCGGCCTCGCAGCTGTTGCTGTGTTGAAGAAGAACGGACTCAACGGAAAGGTTTGCGTATCCGGACAGGATGCAACCGTTGATGGTCTCCGCGCTATCTTGACTGGTGATCTTTCAAATACTGTTTACAAGGCAATCAAGGCTGAAGCTAACGCTGCTGCCGAACTTGCTGTCGCACTCCTTAAGGGAGAAAAGGCATCAACAGCTACTGGTTCGGTAAACAACGGAACAGCTGATGTTCCTTCAGTTCTCCTTGTTCCAGTCGCAATCACCAAGGCAAACGTCAAGGATGTCATCGCTGATGGCTTCCAGAAGCGTGAAGATGTCTGTAAGGACATTGAAGACCTCTGCACCGCAAACGGAATCTAAGACTTCTTAGAAACCGAATTTTCGGTAAACAGAAATAGCAGTACAGCTCAGCCCGAGTATTAAATTACTCGGGCTGAGTCATAAATATTAGAAATCCAAGAGCTGCTCCTACTAGCGAGGACATCGTATGGCTTCACCAATTCTCTCTCTGCGCAAAGTCAATAAGTCATTTGGACCAGTCCATGTTCTCAAGGATGTTGATTTCGATGCATATGCTGGAAAAGTCACTGCACTAGTTGGTGACAATGGTGCCGGTAAGAGCACATTAATCAAGTGCATCGCAGGAATTTACACGCCAGAAACTGGTGAGTTCGTCTTTGAAGGAAATAAAGTCACAATCGCAGGTCCACGTGATGCCACCGCACTTGGTATCGAAATTGTTTATCAAGATTTAGCTTTATGTGACAACCTCGACATTGTTCACAATATGTTTCTTGGTCGTGAAGAAAAAAGCGGAATTACATTAAATGAATCCACGATGGAGTCGATGGCAAAGAAGACTCTCGATGGTCTTAGCGTTCGAACTGTTAAATCAATTCGTCAAAAAGTTGCATCGCTCAGCGGTGGTCAACGTCAGACCGTTGCGATCGCCCGAGCAGTTCTGTGGAATAGCAAAGTAGTCATCCTTGACGAACCAACAGCAGCTCTTGGAGTTGCACAAACTGAACAGGTTTTGAAATTGGTGCGCCAGCTCGCAGATAACGGACTAGCTGTAATCGTCATCAGCCATAATCTCAACGATGTCTTCCAGGTTGCAGACAACATTGCGGCTATGTACCTCGGCACGATGGCAGCACAAGTAGAGAAGAATTCTGTTAATCAAAATGACGTTGTTCGTCTCATCACAACGGGAAGTTCCGACGCGATCTCAGGAGCGAAAAAATGAGCGAACAGATCACGATTGAAAAATCACTTCGCGATTGGTGGAGCAGAGTAAAGGCTGGCCAGGTTGGAGCGCTCCCTGCGATTCTGGGTCTTCTAGTCCTATGCGTTGTTTTTGGCTCATTGAGTTCGGTATTTCTCACTCCGGGAAATTTCGCAAATCTGCTCACACAAGCAGCTGCCGTAACGGTAATTGCCATGGGACTTGTTTTCGTTCTCTTACTGGGGGAAATTGATCTCTCAGCTGGTTACGCAGCTGGTGTCTGTGGCGCGATTCTGGTCATCATGGTTACCGAGATGGATTACGCCTGGTACATCGCATTTCCTGCCAGCATCATCATCGGAACGCTTCTGGGTGGCGCGATTGGTTATCTCGTTGCACAACTCAAGATTCCATCCTTCGTCGTAACTCTTGCAACATTCTTGGCATTCCAAGGATTGCTGCTTTTACTTGTTGGTGAAGGTGGAACTATTCGAATTGAAGATCCAGTAATTCTTGCTGTAGAAAATAAGAATCTTTCAGTTTCTGCTAGTTGGATATTCTTCTTTGCGACCTCAGGTGCGTACATTGCATCAGGGTTGTGGAAGTTTGCGAAACGACGTCGCGCGGGATTGGTAGACAGCCTTTTCAAATTCTGGTTAGTGAAAACTATCGGACTCGTTGTTATCGGAGCAGCGGCTACTTCAGCGCTCACTGTTGAGCGAAGCAACAACCCAGAACTTACGAGTTTGCGCGGTATTCCTTATGTGGTCCCAGTAATTCTGGTACTCCTTGTTGGAGCAACATTTGTCCTGTCTCGCACTTCATACGGTCTACATATTTATGCTGTCGGCGGTAACGCAGAAGCGGCGCGTCGTGCTGGTATCAATGTTCGGATGGTCCGTATTACTGCGTTCATGATCTGCTCTGGATTTGCAGCAGTAGCTGGAATGATTTTCGTTTCGCGCGCCAATTCAGTTTCACCAACAACAGGTGGAAGTTCAACGCTGCTTTATGCCGTTGGTGCAGCAGTTATTGGCGGAACCAGCCTCTTTGGTGGAAAAGGAAAAGTCAGCGATGCGATTCTTGGTGGAATCGTTGTAGCCGTTATTGATAACGGTATGGCACTTCTTGGTTACCCAGCCGGTATCAAATTCATGGTTACTGGCGCGGTTCTCTTGATCTCAGCAACAATCGATGCTGTATCTCGCAGAGGTGCAACCGCCGGTTAAGTCTTCGACAGAGCGAAGATTTTTCTAGAGTAGCAATGTGTGGGTATCCTTCGGGCTCACATCTTGCGGGAGTGGTGAAATGGCAGACACGCAGGTCTTAGGAACCTGTGCTTCGGCGTGTGGGTTCAAGTCCCACCTCCCGCACCAAAGTTATTGATTAATCGATCTTCAGATCCTTGGGTGACGTAGCTAAACCTTTGCTGCTCTAAATCCTCCTTCCAAGTCAGCAATGATGTCGCTGATATCTTCAATTCCGATGCTTAAACGAACCATGCCTGGAGAGATTCCGGCACTTCGCAATCCGGTTTCACCTAATTGTGAGTGTGTTGTCGAGGCCGGGTGGATGACGAGTGAGCGAACGTCGCCAATATTTGCAACATGGCTAAATAAAGTTAAGCCTTCAACAAACTTTTTTCCTGCTTCCAATCCACCTTTGATATTGAATGCCATCACGGCTCCGGCGCCTCGAGAGGCATACTTCCTAGCATTGGAATTCCACGGCGACGCAGGTAATCCTGAATAACTAACTGATTCAACTTGAGAATGTTGCGAAAGATATTCGGCGACGGCCTGAGCATTCTTTAAGTGACGTTCCATTCTCATGCTGAGCGTTTCAAGACCTTGTGCAAGAAGCCAAGCGTTAAATGGAGAGACGCTCGAGCCCATATCCCGCAAGAGTTGTAGTCGGCACTTAAAGATAAACGCCACGTTGCCAAATGTGGAATTGACGCCGAGATCTTTGGCGTAAACCATGTTGTTGTAGCTCTCATCCGGTTGATTGAATCCAGGGAACTTCTCTGGATTCAAGGAGAAATCAAAATTGCCGGAATCAACAATCGCGCCAACCATGGCGCTGCCATGACCTGAAAGGAATTTGGTGGCTGAATGCGTGACCACATCTGCGCCGTAGTCAATAGGTCTGGTAACAAACGGTGTGGCAATCGTGTTATCTACAATCCAAGGCACTCCCGCCTCGTGAGCAATATTTGCTATTCCCTCAATATCAAGTGCAACGCCTAGCGGGTTCGAGATTCCCTCTCCAAAAAAAGCTTTTGTGTTGGGGCGAACTGCGCGACGCCAAGAATCTAAATTACGAGCATCATCGACAAATGTGAACTTGATTCCAAACTTTGGCAGCGTGTACTTAAATAAATTATATGTTCCTCCGTACACATAGGGACTTGCGACTACATGATCTCCAGCCTCTGCAACATTCATAATCGCAAGTGTCGTTGCAGCCATCCCAGAGGAAACAAGCAGCGAAGCTTTGCCGTGCTCCAAGATGGATAGGCGTTTTTCAACTGCATCTTGTGTTGGATTGTTAATTCGCGTGTAGACGTTTCCAGCCTCTGCTACTCCGAAAAGATTGGCTGCATGTTGTGTGTCTCTAAATTCATATGCGGTTGTCTGATAGATCGGAAGAGATCGCGACCCTGTTGCTGTGTCAGGAACTTGTCCCGAATGAATTTGTTGAGTGTCAAAAGACCAATCGCCGTTGTCAACGAATTTTTCTTTCATAACCACCTCTTCATTGAAGTGTTAATTTGAATAGCTACTCGGGGCAGATTAATAGAAAAAGGAAGAAAAATGTGCAGTGGACCATAAGATTATGGGGAATTCTCGCTCTCGCTTACTCGCTTTTAACTCTGCTCAGGTCTAAATTAGCGATATGACAATGACGTCATCGCAGGGTTCTGCGCGTTTTGAATCTCCCCTCGCGACAGCGCTATCGCAATTACGGCGAGCTATTGACCAACTTCAACTTGGTGATAACGACTGGAACACCCTTTCAACGCCTCGTCGCATACTAGAAGTTGCAGTTCCGCTGCGCCGTGATGACGGCCGAGTTGAAATGTATAAGGGATACCGGGTCCAGTACTCAACAACACGGGGGCCCTCCAAAGGTGGCGTGAGATTCCACCAAGATATTGATTTAGACGAGACTGTTGCGCTTGCAATGTTGATGACATGGAAATGTGCTTTAACCAATCTGCCGTATGGCGGCGCTAAAGGTGGAGTCGCAGTAAATCCGAAAAATCTCTCCTTGACTGAAAATGAACGACTAACCCGCAGATATACCTCAGAAATTCTTCCCATCATTGGTCCCGAGCGTGATATTCCCGCACCGGATGTTGGAACTGATGAACGAAATATGGCTTGGATGATGGATACATACTCCGTGAATGCAGGTTATTCAGTTCCTGGAGTCGTTACTGGAAAGCCCATTGTTCTTGGTGGATCACTTGGAAGAACTTCTGCGACAGGAGATGGTGTAGCTATCGCCGTGAGAGAAGCTCTTCGTATCAAAGGAATCGATATCCACGGTGCAACTGTGGCGATTCAAGGTTTCGGAAAAGTCGGCTATTGGGCTGCGGTTGCGATGGAAAACATGGGTATGAAAGTTGTGGCAGTAAGTGATGTCAATGGTGGCGTCACAGGATTTAAAGATGTCGCATCAGTTCATAAATATGTCAATGAGAATGGAACCGTGATAGGTGCGCCCGGAACTGAGAAGATTACTAATAGCGAATTACTTGGGTTAAATGTCGATGTTTTGGTTCCTGCCGCACTATCGGATGCAATAACTAAAGCGAGTGCGCCAAGTATTAAAGCCAAAATTGTCGTTGAGGGTGCAAATGCACCAACCACTCCTGCTGGTGATGAAATCATGAACGATAAAGGGATCTTGGTGGTTCCAGATATTTTGGCAAACTCTGGGGGTGTAATAGTTTCTTATTTCGAATGGGTCCAAGATAAACAGAATTATTTTTGGAGCGCCGAAGAAGTTAAGGAGAATCTCAATTCCATTTTGATGCGATCCATCAACGAGGTCTCCGAGCAATCGACCTCGCACCAGGTCACCTGGCGAGAAGCCGCCAATATGATCGGTGTGGGTCGAGTCGCTCAGGCTCATCGCCTACGCGGCCTGTATCCGTAAAGGTAGTACTCACCCCATTTTCAACCATCGCTCTCTCGTGGGAAGATTCACGCCCCTCAAGCAG
>CAZZMU010000043.1:0-5753 GCA_964655345.1 uncultured Clavibacter sp. | reverse complement strand
TTCAATGTTGCGCATGATGTAAACACCAGTTCAATGGCATTTAACGAGGCATATCGTTATGTCGACTGGATTCTTACAGTGCCACTACTTCTCGTTGAAGTAATTGCGGTACTTGCTCTCGCTAAGGAAGCTTCGAAGTCCTTGATCACACGCCTTGTTCCTGCATCAGCAGCGATGATCGCGCTTGGTTACCCAGGAGAAACTTCAGCTGACCAGGGCACCAAGATTATGTGGGGCGTTCTTTCAACGATCCCATTCCTTTACATTCTCTATGTTCTCTTCGTAGAACTAGGCAAGTCGCTCGATCGTCAGCCTGAGGGAGTTGCAGCCACTGTTGGTCGCCTCCGTCTCCTCCTCATCGCTTCATGGGGCGTCTATCCAATCTCCTACCTCCTCCCAATCATCGATGCAGAAGGTGCTGCAAGCGCCAGCTCATTCGTTGGACGTCAAGTTGGTTACACCATCGCTGACGTTGTGGCGAAGTGCGTATGGGGTCTAACAATCCTCAAGATCGCTCGTATGAAGTCCATTGCCGAAGGCATGAAGGACGATCACTAAACGATCGATTAAGAAGTAAAGACAGGGCTCGGGAAACCGAGCCCTGTTTCATTTTTCCGTGATCGCTTCGAGGAGCGATTGTTGTAACCACCCAATCCAGGAATAAACGGAATACACCGCTTTCATCGGATCAGAATCAACCATCAATTCATATTTCTGATGAATCGGTTCTGTACTCTCGGTAGTAGTCCGCGTTTTATCGCTTGAATCTGCGCCAATTCCCAATCTGACAGCGAGCGCCAAACGAAGATCATTGAGTCCACCCAGCCAAGCCATTGCATCAGCAGTTCCAAAAGAAACGGTTAAAGAACCTTTATCGAGTGGGGTATCCCCGCTCCAATCCTCATCTTGTGGAAGCAGCGCCTCATAAATCGTCAACGCATGTGCTTTTTTCTTCTCGCGCAATCCATGCTCTGTATAACGCCGAAATTCACCAGCTGCTTTTTCATCGGCGTAAGCATTGGGTAATAACCGGCGTAGCACCGGATCTTCAGGCAATGAATCTGCGTTTGAGATTCCTACCAAATGTAAGAGCGGATCAACTTGGTGAGACTGGCCTTCACCTTCAGCAAGCAGTTCTAGTAACTGCTCCGTAAGGTTGATGAGGACATGCGCTTCTTGTGAGGTAAATGTGATTGTGAGTTCGTCATCATTGTGGCGCTTAAAAGTTGACATGTCTAGAGTCGTTTCTTAGAACTCATCGTCGCGTTGAACGGTGGCCCATAATCCATATTCATGAAGTCGTTGGACATCGCGTTCCATCTCTTCGCGAGTTCCTGAGGTAACTGTGGCGCGACCTTCGTTATGTACCTTGAGCATCAACTCGTTCGCTTTTTCTTTGGAGTAACCAAAGAGCACCATGAACACATGAGTTACATATGACATGAGATTTACCGGGTCATCCCACACAACGCAGACCCATGGTCGATCTGGGCGAATATCGAGTTCGATCTCAGATTCAACTGCAGTTCCGAGCGCCATTCCTCTGGATTCCTATTTAAGAGTTGGCGTCATCATCGGGACCTTTGCGAAGTCCAGAGTGAATCTCTTTACACGTGGGACAGATCGGAAATTTCTCTGGGTCTCGCGACGGAATCCATTTCTTTCCGCAGAGTGCAGTGACGGGAGTTCCAGAGACCGCTGATTCAACTATCTTTTCTTTGCGCACATAGTGTGCAAATCGTTCATGATCACCAGGTTCGCGCTCATCAGTTTCCGGGCGGGTTTCGATGATGACATCGGTATCTTCGGCAATAGCGCGCCGACCAAATTTCATGTGGCAATAATAAGCGCACCGAGCTGCTGAGCTCGGGCCGTAAGATACGCAGATGAAAGATCTCTTGCGAACCGAGCATCTCTCTCGCGCCGATGTCGAGCTCTTGCTCTCAACCGCCGCAGAATTCGCCGCAGATCCCACGAAAGCCTCGACCGCTCTGGCACAGAAGAGCGTCGCGATTTATATGTCTAAGCCATCAACACGAACCAGGCTCGCCTCTGAAACCGCTGTGGCGCATCTCGGCGGCACTCCGATATTCCTGCGCGGTGAAGATCTGCAGATCGGACGTGGAGAAACCATCGCCGATACGGCACGAGTCATAAGTCAATTCTGTAGCGCGATGTTAATCCGAACTTTTGCACAATCAGATGTTGATGAACTAGGCGCCAACGCTTCAATACCTGTCATCAATGGACTTACTGATTACGACCATCCGACACAAGTCCTTGCAGATTGGATAACAATCCGGGAAAAGTTTGGCCGCGATATCGCCGGGCGTAAATTTGTTTATTTGGGCGATGGTAACAATGTCACCACTGCCTGGTTAATGATGGGCGCAATCATGGGTGCTCATGTTGTTGCCGCTACTCCAGAAGGTAAGTGGGCGCCAGATTCTGACGTAGTAGCTCGCGCATCGAAGATTGCAGCAATGAATGGTGGGAAGGTCGAAGTACTCCACGATCCTCATGCTGCTGCGAAAGATGCATCAGTTCTCTATACCGATGTCTGGATGTCTATGGGCGACCCCGAAGCAGAACGTCGCGAAAAAGAGAAAGCACTTGCTGCATTTGCAGTTACAGAAGAATTAATGGGTGTTACATCGAAAGATTCCATTTTTATGCACTGTCTGCCGGCGCATCGTGGCGAAGAAGTTTCGGCATCAGTCATCGATGGTCCGCGATCGGTCATCTGGCGTGAAGCATTTCATCGCCGCACCACAATTCAAGCCATCATCTATCACCTGGTACGTGGCGAGATTCAAGGCGCGTAAGCCATTCATTAGGACGGCTACATTTCGCCGGCTACATTTCACGTTGAGTAGCCAGTCATAATCTCCAGAGATAGGCTCTCGTTGTGCGCGTCGTAGTTCCTGCCGAAACCAAAGCTGGCGAGAAGCGCGTTGCCCTATTGCCTGACATCATTTCAAAACTCACTCGCGCTGGACTCACCGTTGCAATTCAAAGCGGAGCAGGTGTCCATGCGGGTTCGAGTGATGATGCTTATGTTGGCGCTGGCGCATCAGTTTTTTCCGCAGCAGATCTCGAAAAAGAATTAGCCGGCGCAGATGTAGTTCTCTCTGTTCAACCACTCTCGGTCTCACAAGCGTCGAAGGTAAAGCGTGGCGCCATCACGATCTCATTTCTTTCCGCCAATACCGCTCAAGATTCCATCGATGCCCTCGCTGCTGCGGGAGCCACGGCACTCTCTCTTGAATCAGTTCCACGAATTTCTCGTGCCCAATCCATGGATGCGTTGACTTCTCAAGCGCTCTGCGCTGGTTATAAAGCTGCGCTCGTTGCAGCCGAATTATCGCCACGATTCTTTCCATTACTTATGACTGCTGCAGGCACAGTAACTCCTGCGAATGTATTGGTATTGGGAGCCGGCGTCGCAGGTCTGCAAGCGATTGCTACCGCACGACGACTTGGAGCTGTTGTATCTGCATACGACGTGCGTCCATCATCGGCCGACGAAGTTCGCTCCATGGGAGCAACATTTATCGAATTGGAATTAGAGGCTCTTGAAGGTGCTGGCGGATATGCACGTGAGATGACCGAAGAGCGAGCTGCGAAACAACGCGAGTTGTTGACTCCGTACATTGCTAAATCTCACGTTTTGATTACGACTGCAGCAGTTCCAGGTCGTCCTGCCCCACGTTTAGTAACCAAGGAAATGTATTCCTCAATGGCTGAAGGATCGGTCATCGTTGATTTGGCTGCCGAAAGCGGCGGAAATGTTGAAGGATCAAAGCCTGGCGAGATTGTTAACGTTTCGGGTGGAATCAAGATTTGGGGCGGCAAGGATGTCCCGAGCCAACTTCCCTATCACGCTTCGTATCTCTACTCGCGCAATGTCGTGAACTTGCTCTTGCTCATCACGAAAGAGGGAGTCGTAACTCCAGATTTTGCCGATGAAATTATTGATGCGGCAGCCCTCACCCACGACGGCGCAAAGCGGAAAGGCGCGTAAATATGGATGCCGTTGCGATTATTTCGATATTTGTTCTTGCGGTATTCGTTGGATTTGAAGTGGTCTCAAAAGTTTCATCGACTCTGCATACCCCGTTAATGAGCGGTGCAAATGCGATTCATGGCGTGATTCTTGTCGGCGCAATCATCGTTGCCGACCACAGCGAAACTAACCTGGAACTTGGGCTTTCTGTCGCGGCAATCGTTTTAGCAACCATCAACATGGTGGGTGGGTTTGTTGTGACCGATCGTATGTTGGAAATGTTTAAAGGTAAGGGTGCATCTGGAAGTAAGAACGCTGGAGATAAAACTGCGGGAGGCAACAAGTGAGCCGGACCGTATATGACCTCATTGGTTTGAGCGCCGGTGTGATGTTCATTCTGGCTCTCAAAGGGCTTTCACATCCACGAACTGCGCGCCGCGGAAATCTTTTAGGTGCGCTGGGTGCGACTGTTGCCACGATTGCGGTCTTTTTCTATGCCGGCAAAGAGGGATCACTTCCACTCAATAATTTAGGTTGGATTATTGGAGCAATTGCATTTGGCGTCATTGTTGGCGTGCCAGCAGCGCGCAGAGTCCAGATGACGGCGATGCCCCAACTTGTTGCGCTATTTAATGGTGTTGGTGGTGGCGCAGCTGCACTCGTTGCAATCGTTGAATATTTGAAGTTGGGAAATAGCGCGACGACAGCAGAAGTCATTGCTACGGTCTTCACAGTATTGGTGGGATGTACATCGTTCTCTGGATCGATTGTCACATTCCTCAAACTTCAGGAATTAATGACAACGCGTCCCGTCATCTTTCCAGGTGGCCGATTTGTTATCGCTGCAACTCTCGGTGGAACTATTGCCAGCGCAGTATGGGTCGTTAATTCGTTAGGTACTACTCCCCTTCTTGTGCTTGCAGGACTTTCATTGTTATTTGGAATTCTCTTTGTATTGCCCGTTGGCGGAGCAGATGTTCCAATCGTCATCTCGTTGTTAAACGCATTTACTGGTCTTACCGTCGCGGCTGGTGGTTATGTCCTCGATGCAACGTTGTTGATTATCGCGGGAACTTTGGTTGGCGCTTCCGGAACGATTTTGACTCGTTTGATGGCAGAAGCGATGGGTCGATCATTATTTGGCACGCTCTTTGGGGCATTCACTGCTAAGCCACAAGATTCTTCTAGCGCAGCTGAGACCCGTCCCGTGAAATCAGGAACTCCAGATGACGTTGCAATCTTGTTGAATTATGCGCGTCGCGTAGTCATCGTTCCTGGATTCGGTTTGGCTGTGGCGCAAGCGCAACACACAGTGCGCGAATTAGCGGATTTGTTGACCGCAAAAGGTATTGATGTCGCATATGGCATTCATCCAGTCGCCGGCCGAATGCCAGGGCACATGAACGTGTTGCTTGCAGAAGCAAATGTCCCTTATGAACAGCTATCGGAGATGGAGGAAGTGAATCCAACATTCCCACAGACCGATGTCGCCCTCATTATTGGCGCGAACGATGTCGTAAATCCTGCGGCAAAAACCACTCCTGGTTGTCCGATCTATGGAATGCCTATCCTCGATGTGGCACAAGCGGGAAATGTAATTTTCCTCAAGCGATCCATGAGACCAGGTTTTGCCGGAATTGAAAATGAGCTTCTCTTTGATGCCAAGACAACTTTGCTCTTTGGTGATGCTAAGGCTTCGTTAACGAAAGTCGTGGGTGCGCTTAAGGCGCTGTAATCGATTCGTATC
>CAZZMU010000042.1:4323-5911 GCA_964655345.1 uncultured Clavibacter sp. | reverse complement strand
CGTAGCTCTTCCACATTCTTAAAGAATCCAACCGCTAAACCAGCAGCGTAAGCGGCTCCTAGCGCTGTGGTCTCAATTATCTGTGGTCGAACCACATCGATTCCCATGATGTCGGCTTGCATCTGCATGCATAAAGCATTGGCAGTAATTCCACCATCAACTCTCATCTCTGGAAGCTTGACTCCGCTATCTGCAGACATCGCATCAAGGACGTCACGTGTTTGATAACAGATTGCTTCCAGCGCGGCGCGAGCAAGATGAGCTTTTGTGGCCGCTCGAGTCAATCCAACAACTGCGCCACGTGCGTCGCTACGCCAATACGGTGCAAAGAGACCCGAAAATGCTGGAACAAAGTAGACGCCACCGTTGTCGGGAACTGATGACGCCAGGCCCTCAATATCTGGGGCAGCGCTAATCACTTGTAGCTGGTCACGGAGCCATTGAATTGCAGAACCTGTTACTGCAACAGAACCTTCAAGTGCATAGCGCGCAGGCTCATCACCGAATTTAAAACAAACGGTTGTGAGCAATCCGTTTTTGGATCGAACGATCTCAGTTCCGGTATTAAGCAACGCAAAGTTTCCAGTCCCATACGTCGTTTTGGATTCACCACGTTCGAAACACGCCTGACCGACCATCGCTGCTTGCTGGTCGCCCACAATTCCAGCGATAGGAATTGCAGTTCCGAGTGGACCTGCGGGATCGGAATGTGCATACACTTCTGAAGAAGATTTGATGGTAGGCAGAATTGAACGAGGAATCTCAAAGAAGCCGAGTAGCTCCTCATCCCAGTCCAACGTTTCAAGGTCCATTAATAAAGTTCTGCTGGCATTTGTGACATCTGTGAAATGGACGCCGCCACGAACTCCACCAGACAAGTTCCACAGCAACCATGAGTCGATAGTGCCAACTAGCGCTCGATTCTCAGAGATTGCTTTCGACACTGCAGGAACATTCTTAATCATCCAATGCATCTTGCTACCCGAGAAATATGGAGCAATCGCAAGACCGGTTTTATGAGAAATAGTGTTGTGAATTTCGTGGGGAAGTGAATTAAGGAAATCTGCAGTTCTAGTGTCTTGCCAGACTATTGCATTACACAGAGGTGCCCCAGTGGTTTTATCCCACATGACTGTGGTTTCACGTTGATTAGTGATTCCAATAGCAGCAAGATCAGAACCGCTAATTCGTGCCGCTTTAAGCGCTCCAGTTATAACTTCTTGAGTTCTTTTCCAGATTTCAGCCGCGTCATGTTCTACCCAGCCAGCCTGAGGAAGGATTTGAGAATGTTCAAGCTGGTGTTGACCAACAATCTTTCCTGATCCGTCAAAAACGATAAAGCGAGTACTCGAGGTTCCTTGATCGAGGGAGCCGATGAATGACATAACGCGTATCCTAAGGCGGTGGCGCATCTGAATTCGAGCCTTAATCCGCAACAAAGGTCTGCGGCAATGAACGCATTGGCGAGCCAAGAATTTGATGTCCTGGTAATCGGTGGCGGAATAAATGGCGTGGGAATCGCCCTTGACGCTGCATCTCGCGGACTTTCTGTTGCGCTGGTAGAAAGTTCAGATTTTGCCTCAGGAAC
>CAZZMU010000042.1:0-4223 GCA_964655345.1 uncultured Clavibacter sp. | reverse complement strand
GCGCTGCCATGGCATAAACATCTCTCTCAAAAGCGCATCAGCGAAATTGCTCCATCACTAAGACTTGATGTAATCACCGGCGGTTATCAATATTTTGATGCGCAAGTCGATGATGCTCGCCATACGATGACAATCGCACGAACCGCTGCAAAATACGGAGCGGTGATCACAACGCGCACCACATGTAATGAATTAATCTTTACCGGCAAGAAAGTCACAGGCGCCAAGATTCGTGATGAAGAAAATGGCGAAACGATCTCGGTTCGAGCGAAATCCACAATCATGGCTGCCGGCGTGTGGACTGATTCACTTTATGCAAAATTTGGGGTTAAGCCTGGTTACTCAGTGAGAATGTCTAAAGGAGCCCACATCGTTGTTCCTGGAAGTGCCATCAAGTCTGAAACTGGCGTAATTATTAAGACTGACGTCTCAGTACTATTTATCATTCCTTGGGGAGATACATGGATTGTTGGTACGACTGATACCGATTATGACGAGAGTCGTGAAGAGCCCTTAGCTACCAGCGAAGACGTCACGTACATTCTTAATCAGGCGAATCGAGTTCTTGAACCGCAACTGCGGCGCGAACACGTAATCGGTGTATTTGCCGGTTTACGCCCGCTAGTTTCGACTGATCCTGATTCGCCCACCACAAAACTCTCCAGAGAACATGTAGTAGATAGCCCGACTCCTGGATTTGTATCCATTGCTGGTGGCAAGTACACGACTTATCGCGTCATGGCTGAAGATGCAGTAAACGAAGCCATCAATCACCTTCGCAAAATTGTTCCCGATTCCGTAACGGAAACTTTGGCAATCATTGGAGCCGAGGGATATTCCGTTCTCATGAATCAGATTCCTCGCCTCTCTCAGCAATACTCCATAAGTGAGAAATCCGTTGAGCACCTTCTCAATCGTTACGGTTCATTAATTAGTGAGGTTCTTGAGCCCGCTGAATCACAACCTGAACTTCTAGAGGAGCTGATTCCTGGTCTTGCGTATCTCAAAGCTGAAATCCTCTATGCGGTGACTCACGAAGGTGCTACGTCGATTGATGATGTCCTTTCGCGCCGAACTCGAATTTCATTCGAAGCTTCTGATCAAGGATTATCAGCTCTTGATGTCGTTGCAGATCTCATGGAAGAAACTTTAGGTTGGAGTTCTGCTCAAAGAAAAGCCTCGATTAATCACTACCGCGAACTAGTAAATCGACAGAATGAGATCCTCGTTGAAACTAAAAGAGGTAAAGCGAAAGTCAGCTAGTTCCTAATTTGGTTCTTGCAGGTATCAACAGGTACGGGAACTGCGGTTGGTTTTGGTGTTGGCGAAGGCGTTACATCTGGTCCCTGAAGTAAAGTAAGCGATAAGTCTTGACGGTTTTGCGCATGAGTATTTGTTTGATCAACAAAGGCAACGTATCCTGAAGTTAGACCTGCAGGTAAATTCCGTAATGAAAGAGTCCAGACTCCCGCTGCATCCCTGACAGGCGTTTGCTCTACTTTTTTAGGTGCTTCACCATTAGGGCCAGGATTCAATCGAAAAGCAACGGTGCCAGTAATGACCGGGGTACCGGATGGGCGTTTTACTTCCACCTTGATTCGTACCGGCTTGTCAGTACTCGTTGCTGAAACACTCGTTATGAACATTGTTGTGGGTTCTTCAATAGGCAAGTAGTCGCCAACTTGAGGTGTCCAGATACCCCGAGTGAGTTGGAGGAATGAAGAGGTATCGCCACGAAAGATATTGAGGTCGATTCGACTCGAACCAACTCCATACTTATCGCCGTAACCACATGATGAGTACTGCCAGATCTGCCACAAAGATGAACAGTCAGATGTAGACCATGAGTGCACAAAACAACCGAAAATCTTTCTTCCCGGTTCTGCAGTCGGATCAGCTGGATCAATTCCATATTGCGCTTTCCAGAGCGGGTATTCCCGCAATTTTTCACTTCGAACCATCGCCTGTTCCATGAATGTGGGGTACGAATAGAAGATCGGTTTACGACCAGTCTTCTCAAACATCTTTTCCAGCCACGTCTCGGCCCAAAGTGTCACAAGAGAACGTTGCGCGTACTTCGTACATTTTCCATTTGAAGCAGAAATGCAATTATTTTCAAGATCCAACGCGTACGGAAGATCTTTTTCACTATATCCGCCAAGACTTGAAAGACGCCAGATTGCTTTTTGGGCTTGTGCCTCTGCATCACGAATTACGGCGTCTGGATCTGAAGTATTGGGAAGAATTGTGTAGTGGTAATAACCGGTATAAATACCCGCAGCCTGCGCAGCATTTCGATCCATGAGCAAGTACTTCAAAGCGAGCTGATCTGCGTCATCTCGAGTATCAGAGGCCTTAATCATCACAAAACGAATTCCCGCGTTATACATTTTTACAAAATCAATCGGCTTGTCATCAGGATGTTGCCATCTACTCACATCAGTGCCGTGAATTCTTCCTCCGGGACCTGTGAGCGCGATGAGCTGTTCGGGTGCACTCAATTCTGGAGGTTGTTTAATATTGATGCTGCGAGACTTCGTGATTATGACTTTCTTGCCGATGGATACTTTTGCGCGGTAACTAGTTTTACTTTCAAGAGCGGTTGCTCGAACTTGAACTTTCCAAGCTCCACTTGATGTCGATTTTGCTCGTAGCTTAGTGTCGACCCACTTGTTATTGAGTCGAACATCGATTCGCACGACTGCATTTTTTACTTTGGGTTTAATAACTCCGTGGAATGTAACTTTGTACTCGGGAAAAGATGGAGTCTGTACCAAGAAAAATGTGGAGGTCGGATTTGCTGCCGTTGCGGGTGAAAGCAGACTCAACGTCAAAACTGACGCTAAGGCGAAAAGTAGAGTCCGGGAGCGAATCACTCGGTAATTATGACGACCGAATATCCAAATATCTCTTTTATCGCCACTTCTAATGCGGCGCGGTGTGAGTCTTTTCTTACATATGAATAGTCATGTGCGCCACTAAGTTTCTCAGCATCCACAAAACTTAATTTAAGTTGGCCGTTATCGAAGCTCACTAACCGGGCGTCGAAGAAAGCCAACCAAGCAATCCGGTTCTGTCTCTCGAGAAGGTCGAGCACCTCGTTCCAACGACTCTTGAGAGTCATAAGATCGAGCTGATTCATAGGAATTACTAATTTACGATTGCGAAAAGAGTTGCTGCAATCGCAACCAACCAGGCAGCTACCTTTCCAAACGGAGTGGATAGGAATTTCTTGCCGGGAGCGAAATACGTTAAGGCAAAGATAATAATTCCGGTTCCAGTAATGATCAAAGTTCTAGAAGTGAGGTTTTCTTCACCTGATTGATATCGCAGATTGATGAGACCAACTGCAAATAAAGCATAAGAAATGTAGCGTAGGTAATTTACTTTCTCCATTTTTTTGATCCTTTCTACATAATCGAATAGTGGGGCAGGTAGGGCTCGAACCTACGACGACCGGATTATGAGTCCGGGGCTCTAACCAACTGAGCTACTGCCCCCTCGTGAGCGGAGCATAGTTTCCCACATACTCATGACCGCAAGAATCATGGCAAAGCCAAAGATGAGATCTTCAATGGGGGCGCCTGCCAGACGTAATCCAATAATGGCTTCGGGGTTATAGATGACAATTTCTCTCGAAGTTAACCACCAATTTGTGAGAAGTTGGAAGGGAAAGATGATTGCGTAACTGAGCCAGAAGCGAAGCGTTGAAAGTAATGAGTTCTTGGTGAAGAAGATGTCGAAGAAGACAGTAATTATGAGAGCGTAAACCGTGATCTGGGTATATGAGAGTTCGAATCTCATTTCTTGACTCGCTTCATCACAACTTTAACGCCCTCGAGAGTTAAGACGGCTGCGATAGGAATTACCAAAAAGAAGAGGTATTCCTCAAAAGGGATGTTGAAAGGACCGACAATTCCAAGCGTTTGTTTTGGATCAAATGTCCAGTGGTCTTGATTGATTGCAAAGGCGTCCCAGATCAAGAAAAAGATTGAGACGGGAACTATCGCAGAAATCAGTAGGCGCGGACGGCGAAGAACTCTCAATGTGAATGCGAGTTCCAACCACCACGAGCCGGCGACCACAAAGAGAAGCATCGCTACGTAAGACCAGTGAGAGAGCTCCAATCCCAACGACATTTAGATAGTTTCTCACAATACTTATGTGGGTTTTTGCTACTGTGCTCATATGTCGTCCGCGCAAGCGAAGATATTTGATACGAC
>CAZZMU010000041.1:0-5964 GCA_964655345.1 uncultured Clavibacter sp. | reverse complement strand
GTGGCGCCGAACTTGCTTTATGTGCATCCAATCCTTTATCGACTCAAGATGACACAGCTGCCGCACTAGTACACGAATATGGGATCAGCGTTTTTGCGCGCAATGGCGTAGATCGCGATGGCTACTACTCTCACATCAATGCTTCATTAGATATTGCTCCACACCAGGTCTTTGATGACGGATGCGATCTCGTGAACACACTTCACACCACTCGTAAAGAATTACTTCCAAATATCACTGGCGGTTGTGAAGAAACCACAACTGGAGTCATTCGATTACAACAAATGGCTAAAGATGGTGCGCTTACTTTTCCGATGATCGCCGTGAATGACACGGATACGAAACATATGTTTGACAATAGATACGGCACTGGACAGTCCACAATCGATGCGATATTCCGGGCCACGAACCAACTCATCGGAGGAAAAGTTTTCGTAGTCGCTGGTTTCGGTTACTGCGGAAAGGGAGTCGCTGAACGTGCTCGCGGTATGGGCGCCGATGTCATTATTACTGAAATTGATCCCACAAAGGCACTTGATGCAATGATGCAGGGTTATCGAGTAATGCCAATGTTAGAAGCTGCAAAAGTTGGCGACATTTTTATAACCGTCACAGGAAATAGAACTGTCCTTTCAGCAGAACATTTCTCAGTCATGAAAGATGGTTCTATCCTTGCAAATGCAGGTCACTTCGATATTGAAATCGATGTTGCATGGCTAGAAAAGAACGCAAAAAAGAATTCACGAATCCGTCACCAAACCGACGAGTATGTTCTTGCCAACGGTAGCCGTCTTCTTCTTATTGCCGAAGGTCGACTTGTGAATCTTGGCGCTGCAGAAGGTCATCCGGCAGTAGTTATGGATATGTCCTTTGCCGATCAAGCTCTTACGGCAGAGTGGCTCGTGAAGGCTGCGGCGACACTTTCACCAGGCGTGCATAACGTACCCACGGCGATCGATAAGGAAGTTGCACGTTTGAAGTTGAAGAGCATGGGCGCAACCATCGATACTTTGACCGGTATTCAAGACGAATACCTCAACTCTTGGAAGCACGGTAGCTAATGACATCGGTAATGGTCGTTGATGATGATCAAGACCTTGCCGAAATGTTGGGAATTGTTCTCAATGGAGTCGGAATCGAAGTCGATCTCGTAAGTCGAGGCGATGAAGCCGTTGATGTCTTCCGTAACAACCCGCCCGATCTTGTTTTGCTAGACATCATGTTGCCGGGTATGGATGGGATTGAAGTCTGTAAACAAATTCGCAAACAATCGATGCGAGTTCCTATCGTGATGCTGACTGCAAAAAGCGATACTCATGACATTGTCAAAGGACTTGAAGCTGGCGCAGACGATTACATGGTCAAGCCCTTTAAGCCATCCGAACTTGTTGCGCGTATTCGCACGCGACTCAGAAGAGTCGGGGGAGAGATTTCAAGCAATCTCACCATTGGAGATCTAGCCATCGATATTGTCGAACATACGGTTATGCGAGGTGGAGTCGAGATTCCACTTACTCGTCTTGAGTTCGATCTACTTGTGGCGCTTGCCAAAGAACCAGGTCGCGTCTTTACTCGTGAAGCGCTCTTGGGAGAAGTGTGGGGATATCGTCATTCCACAGATACTCGATTAGTGAATGTTCATGTCCAGCGTTTGAGAGCCAAGATTGAGCACGACCCTGAAAATCCCACAATTATTAACACCGTTCGAGGCATCGGATACAAGGCAGGCAATACAGGTCCACGGGGCTGATTAGAGCGTGAAGATCTTTAATATTTTTAGACGATCGCTCTTCCTAAAAGTATTCACTCTATCCAGTGTTATTTCGATTGCCTTGATTTACTTCTTAGGCTCAAATCTTTACGTGCGTATTTCCAGTGGAATCATCGATGAAAAAATCAGCGCTTCGCTGTCTGAAGGCGAATCGGCAATCCAATATGCAGATTACCGTTTCATAATCTCTACCCTCAACCGCTCTACCGATCTAGTGGGATTGGTTGATGAAATTGTTCGATCAACCAATGTGAGTGCAAAAGATTCAGGTCGCGAAATTGCATTCTTTAGCTCAAATGGAAAAGTTATACAGAGTATTCCAGCCGTATCAACATCAAATTTCCTTGAGCCATCATCTATTCCTCAAAGCTTTCGCGCTCAAGTACAAAAAAGTGGTGAACTTGAGTGGAAACGAACTAAATTGCGCTATCTCAGCGGTGAAGAATTAGATGGAATGGTAATTGGTCAAAGAATTACTATTCCTCGTACAGGCAAATATGAAATGTACGTTCTATTTGGTTTTGATGCTCAACAGCGCTCTGTCGATTTGATTGGTCGATCAATGTGGGGAACCGGGTTCCTGTTAATTGCACTCATTATGATTACTGCTTCAGTAGTTCTTCGGCAAGTCATCAAGCCCGTCAAAGAAGCTGCTGAAATTGCTGAGCGCTTGACCTCTGGCGAATTAATGGAGCGAATGGAAGTTCGTGGAAAAGATGAAGTTGCGCGCCTTGGCACAGCATTTAATGAAATGGCAGATACATTAGAAAAACAGATTTCGCGTCTCGAGAATTTGTCACGGGTACAGCAAAGATTTGTATCCGATGTTTCGCATGAGCTTCGTACGCCTCTCACAACTATACGCATGGCATCTGATGTCATTTACGCCTCTCGAGAGAATTTTGATCCCGTCATTGCTCGAAGCGCTGAATTGCTTCTTTCTCAGATTGAAAGATTTGAAAACTTGCTGGCAGATCTCCTTGAAGTTAGTCGATTTGATGCCGAAGTGGCAGTTTTATCACTAGATAAAGTAGATATCGTCGCTCTAGTAAGGCGCGCTGTTGATGATCTAGGTCTTGCTCCAAAAGAACGGGAATCTCAAATTCTCATAGATGCTCCAGATGAGCGGTTAATTATTGAAGCAGACCCGCGTCGAGTAGAGAGAATCATGAGAAATCTGGTCGCCAACGCAGTAGATCACGCAGAAGACAAGCCCATTGATATCAAGATAAAGTCAAATGAAAGCGCAGTCTCAATTTCAGTTCGTGATTATGGAGTCGGGCTCTCGCCGCAACATATTGAGAGAGTATTTGATCGTTTTTGGCGCGCCGATCCATCGCGGTCACGAATTCGAGGTGGGACCGGCCTTGGACTTTCAATCGCGCGAGAAGATGCACAACTTCATGGCGGCGAAATTCGAGTGTGGGGAGAACTGGATAAGGGTTCTAATTTCGTCTTAACTCTTCCCAAGGTTCAAGGCACATCACCGATTGAACCAGCAATATCTGAGATACCCACAGATTCTTCAATTTCCTAAACTTCCTATCCTGGAGCGCGAGAATTCGCGTATGTCGATTTTTCTTGGCGAGTTCCTTTACGATGTGCATCAAGGTCTTCGCTCACTTATCTTTCCTCAAATCTGCATTATGTGTGGAATGCACCCGGGAGAAATCTGTAGTGCGTGCGAAAAAGCTTGGAGTAGGCCCCCATCCTTTACACGATTTAATGTTGTTCCATCTGTTTCTATTGCCATGTATGAATCTGGTGTCTCCAGTGTGATATTGAAAGCTAAAGAAGAGCGCAATAAGTGTGCCCAAAGGATTATTGCGACTTCATTGTTTAGAGCGATTAGTTTCTTAAAGCCGAAAGAAGTCCAAGAATTTGTTATCGTCCCAATTCCTTCAACACCTCATGCAATCCGCAGAAGAGGCGAATCATTTCTACAACCCATTCTTGATTTGGTGATTGAGCAAGCGGCTCACGTTGGGCAAAAGTGGTGCTGGCGTGAGTTATTGCTCCATTCAAAAAAAGTTCGGGATCAGGCCGGATTAACTTCTCAGCAAAGGCAGGTAAATCTCGACGGTGTTTTCCGTGTTCGAGAAGGAGCAAGTGAACAGCGACCGATCATCGTGGTGGATGATGTCGTGACCACTGGCGCAACTTTAAGAAACGCGATTTCGGCTCTCAACGAGAGAAAAATGACAGTTTTAGGCGTAGCCACCGCGTGTGCGTCGTCCCACCAACTGCTAATACGATAGGCCTCTCACATTCGATGGAAGGCTAATTCGTGGTTGCAATTCTCGACAAGATTCTTCGCGCTGGCGAAGGTCGTGCCCTCAAGCAACTTGAAAAAATCGCAGAAGAAGTAAATCTGCACGAATCAACATTCTCGAATATGAGCGATGACGATTTACGAGCTATGACTGGAAAATTCAAAACCAGACTTGCGAACGGCGAAGATCTCGATGATCTCCTTCCAGAAGCTTTTGCAGTAGTTCGGGAAGCCTCAAAGCGAACTCTCGGTCAACGCCACTATGACGTTCAAGTAATGGGTGGCGCAGCAATGCATCGAGGCAATATTGCCGAAATGCGCACTGGTGAAGGTAAAACTCTCGTTGCAACCCTCCCTTCTTATCTCAACGCACTCTCAGGTCGCGGAGTGCATATCGTCACAACAAATGATTACTTAGCTGAGCGCGATAGCGAATGGATGGGGCGTATCCATCGTTTTCTTGGTTTGAAAGTGGGAGTGATTCTGGCTTCGATGTCGCCAGCGGAACGCCGAACCCAATATGCCGCTGACATTACTTACGGCACGAATAATGAATTTGGCTTTGATTATTTGCGCGACAACATGGCTTGGAATCTTTCAGATTGCGTTCAGCGAGAACATAATTTTGCGATTGTTGATGAAGTTGACTCAATTCTCATCGATGAAGCCCGAACGCCGCTAATTATCAGCGGACCTGCAGATAAAGCCACCAAGTGGTACGTTGAATTTGCCACGATTGCAACTCGTCTCAATCGGGGCGAACATTACGAAGTCGATGAAAAGAAGCGCAATGTAGGCATATTAGATGCGGGTGTTACTCGGGTCGAAGAGTTACTCGACATTGAAAATCTTTATGAAGCAGTCAATACCCCGATGATTGGCTACCTCAACAACGCTTTGAAAGCGAAAGAGCTTTTCAAGCGTGATCGAGATTATGTAATCATGAATGGTGAGCTCCTCATTGTTGACGAACATACGGGACGTGTTCTTTCGGGACGTAGATATAGCGAAGGGCTTCATCAAGCGCTAGAAGCAAAAGAACGCGTCGAAATTAAGGATGAAAATCAGACTCTCGCCACCATAACACTTCAGAATTATTTCCGTCTCTACGACAAACTAGCCGGCATGACGGGAACTGCAATGACAGAAGCCTCAGAATTTATGCAGATTTATAAGCTTGGAGTTATTCCAATCCCAACAAATAAATCGATGCAACGAATCGATCAATCAGATTTAGTTTTCAAGACTGAAGATGCAAAATTTGAAGCGGTTGCAAATGACATCATGGAACGTCACCGCAAGGGTCAGCCTGTCCTTGTTGGAACTGTGAGCGTTGAAAAATCTGAAGTTCTTTCTCAAGCTCTTCGTCGTAAGGGAATTCCGCATGAAGTATTAAATGCAAAGCAACATGAGCGCGAAGCGGCGATCATTGCGCGCGCAGGAACTATTGGAGCCGTGACAGTTTCAACCAATATGGCAGGTCGTGGAACCGACATTATGCTCGGTGGTAACCCTGAGTTCATGGCCGATTATGAATTGCAGCGTCAAGGAATTTCACCCGTCGATAATCCTGAGCAATATGAATCGTTGTGGCCCACCGAGCTTGCAAAACAAAAATCTGCGGTATCAAAAGGTCATGAAGAAGTCGTTGGCCTTGGTGGACTATATGTACTTGGTACCGAGCGCCATGAATCACGACGCATAGATAATCAGCTTCGTGGTCGCTCTGGCCGTCAAGGAGATCCCGGAGAATCACGTTTCTATCTCTCACTTCAAGATGAGTTGATGCGTCGATTTAATTCTGCGCTAGTAGAACGCTTTTTGACCGCTGCAGGCATTCCAGAAGACACTCCAATTGAATCCAAAATGGTTACCAATGCCATCAAGTCTGCCCAGACTCAAGTTGAATCTCAGAACTTTG
>CAZZMU010000040.1:0-6051 GCA_964655345.1 uncultured Clavibacter sp. | reverse complement strand
TAACTCCGCGAGCCCACCATAAGAAATCAGCGCCATACCAACCAGTTTCGCCACCGATTTGTTCAATCGACTTCCACACACAATCAATCGGCGCATCGGTCACAGTTTCTCGCTTATCCCGCAAAATCATTTCGCCAGCCCAATCAGGATCGCTCTGCGCTTTCTGCCATGGCGCAGTCGGAGCAGTTGCATCCGACCAACGAGTCTCAACCTGGTTACTTGATGTTCTCGATAGCGCGAGATTTATAGCGGTTGTGACGTCAATTAATCCTTCTGGTGGCTTAGGAACGATTGCATCGATGCTCTTTGCTGGGTCTGCGACAGTTTCATTGATGAGCGAACCCACAAGCGGTCGAGCAAGCGCGGTAGGAACTGGCGTCACAAAACCAATCCAGAGACTAGAAAGTTTTGGAGTGAGAACTGGAACGCGAATAATCCAACGTCTGCGAAGTCCCGAACAAGCAGCGAATTTCTGCATCATGTCAGCATAAGAAAGAACTTCGGGACCGCCGATATCAAATATCCCGTTCACCGGAACTTTAAGTTTTGCGACATTTGTTAAATACCAGAGCACATCTCGGACCGCGATTGGATGCGTCAAGTTTGTCACCCATTTCGGCGTTGTCATTACTGGTAGTCGATGGGTGAGATGGCGCAACATCTCAAAAGATGCTGAACCCGATCCAATAATTATTCCGGCACGTAGCTCCATAACTGGAACTTTTCCTGAGGCTAACAATTCTCCAGTGCGCGCTCGAGAAGCGAGATGTTTACTTTGTTTATCCTCATTTGCAATTCCGCCCAGATAAACAATCTGTGAAACGCCGGCGGCTTGAGCGGCGCGAGAAAAGTTATCTGCCATCGCGGCTTCTATTTCATCAAAGTGAGTGCCTACACCAATCGAGTGAAGGAGATAAAACGCAGTGTGAACACCTTGAAGCGCCGTGAGAGTGTCCTCATAATTATTGGCGTTACCTACTGCGACTTTCACGTCATTGATCCATGGCTGCCCGAGAACTTTTGATTTATCACGAACGAAGATTCGAACCTTCATATCTTCATTGAGTAAAGCGCGAACTAATCGACCACCGACATAGCCTGAAGCACCTGTGACGAGTATTCGGCGCGACTGGTTCATGGGTAGAACAGTAGACTTAGTCGAATGTCGCGGCCAAAGGTAGTAATTCTCGGAGCAGGTTTTGGTGGTCTTACTGCTGCTCGCACACTCGATTCCTTTGCTGATGTGACTCTGGTTGATCGCCACAATTTCCAAACTTTCTTGCCGTTGCTCTATCAGGTCTCAACTGCTGGCCTAGCTGCAGATCACGTCGCGTACCCGGTTCGTGGCGCACTTCGAAAAACTAAAGTGAAGTTCCGTATGGGTTCTCCGATTTCTGTAGATCACAAGAACAAGAGCGTGAAACTAGATTCTTCCGAAGTTCTGGATTTTGATTATTTGATTATTGCCCTTGGTTCAGCCACAAATGATTTTGGTATCAAAGGAGTTGCTGAGAACACTCTCGGTATGAAAACTGTTAACGAAGCTCTTGCGATTCGCTCCGAAATCATGCGTCGCTTTGAAGATCTCTGTCGATTTGAAGACGACACAAAGTTTTCGATTGCAGTCGTCGGCGGTGGCCCAACTGGCGTAGAAATGGCTGGTGCCATCGCCGAACTCAAGCGTGGACCACTCACGTCTGACAGCGAAGCAGCCGCGAAGAATATTGATGTGTATTTGGTAGAAGCGGGTTCACGAGTACTTCCCGCGCTCTCCCCAAAACTCTCTGAACGCACAAAGAGAGATCTAGAGAAACTCGGAGTGAAAGTTCTGACTAACGCTGCAGTAAAAGAAGTTAAACCGCGACAGATCATCTTTGCAGATGGCAGCACAATCCCTTCAGAAGTAACAGTCTGGGCTGCTGGCGTCAAAGGTGAACCTGCGATGAAGAAGTTAAGTGTCCCAGAAGAAAATGGCCGAATCGCAGTCGAGCCATCACTTCAAGTCACAAACTATCCATACATCTTCGCAATTGGAGATATCGCTGGCGCCAAAGGCGACGATGGACGATTCTTGCCGATGGTTGCCCCCGTTGCGATGCAACAAGCAAGATTTGTTGCAAAACAAATTGAGCGACTTTCAAGAAAGCACGCTCTTCATTCTTTCAAGTACGTGGACAAAGGTTCGATGGCCACTATTGGACGCCACAAAGCGGTAGTAGAAGTTAAAGGAATCCGAATTGGCGGAGCGCTCGCTTGGTATATGTGGCTCTGGCTCCATCTCTTCTATCTCCTTGGTGGACGTAACAAAATTGGCACGATGGCGGATTGGACGTGGAATTACCTAACTTTTGATCGCGGCAATCGCCACATCATGGATATCTCATGAGTTTTATCTCTCTACGTGGCCATGAGATATGGCATCAAGAATGGAAGAAACGTAAGGAAGAGCCGCTGCTTTTGTTGCACGGAGGTATGAGTTCAACCGAGAGCTTTGCTCCAAAAATACTTCCCAGCGTGAAACGAACTCATCACTCATACGGTTATGACAGAACCGCACATGGCAAAACTAAAGTTCGAGAGGGTTATTACCACTTCAAATTCCAACGCGATGAAGCAATTGCTTACATTGAAGATGTCATCAAGAAACCAACCCACATCATTGGACATAGCGATGGTGGAATCATTGGTTTAATGGTGGCAATCGCAAGACCAGATCTGGTGAAGACTCTGGTTGCGATTGGCGCGAATTATCACTACGACTGCGGACTCAATCATCAATTATTTGACGGCAAAGTTGAAGAAGAAGCAAAAGATAGGTTTGTGGCGCGTACCGGTCAGCCACGAGAACTTTTAGTGGAAATTACTCACAAAGCACATAAAGTCTGGGCATCTGAACCGCGCATGACCACATCTCAACTCAAGAAAATTAAATGTCCAACCTTGGTAATGGCTGGCGATGATGAACCCTTCTCCACCGAACACACTGTTTCGCTCTACGAAGCAATTCCCAATGCACAACTTGCGATCGTTCCTGGAACATCGCACGCAGTCTTAAAAGAAAAACCCCGAGTTGTACGACACATTCTTGAAGATTTTTATCGCAATCCCGGATTCCCCATCACTTTGAGTCCAAACCGACGATTGAAAGAAACCTTAAGAATTCGCGGGCAGGCGTAACGCTCCATAAGCGTGTTCGGGCACAAATGGTTTATCGGGAGCGATTGCGCCCATCCTTTGATATCCACTTCCCTGAGCTGGACGTTGGTCTGGGGCGCCCTTATTTGGCCATAACGAAAATGCTCGTTCTGCTTGTGCAGTAATTGTGAGCGATGGATTAACACCCAAGTTTGCCGTAACGCTCGAACCATCGACGATATGAAGTGTTGGGTAATTCCACACTCGGTGATACGGATCAATGACGCCAGTGTCTGATGTTGAACCAATAACACAGCCACCAACAAAGTGTGCGGTGAATGGTGCGCTCACTAAATCTCCAATATGCCCGCCTGGAGTACCGCCGTACTTATCTGCAATTTTTCGGACAACTTCGTTCGCAGCAGGAATATATGTGGCATTTGGTTTATCCGAATCGTTCTTTGAGGTTAATCGCCAGCCCAAGAGTCCACGCTTACCACGGACCGACATTGCAGAATCAACATTCTGCATCACAAGAGCAATCACGGTTCTCTCACTCCAACGTCGAACATCAAAAATCTTTACCAACATCGATGGCTTGGTGATTACAGTTTTCAACCACATGGTTCGACGGCTTCGAGCGTTTGCACCATCTGTCATGACGGTCTGCAAAAGCCCCATGAAATTAGAACCTTTGCCATACCTCACCGGCTCAACATGGGTATGTTCGTCCGGAAAGAATGAAGATGTGATTGCCGCACCTTTAGAGAAATCAATTTCATTCTTGTGAGGCATGATCGCGCCAGTCAACGCTTCAGAATTAGTGCGAGATAACTTTCCAAGTGCTTGTGACAACTTTGGAAGAGTTCCGGTGTCCTTCATGCGATGCAATAACTTCTGGGTGTTGTACGTTCCCGCTGCTACAACTACATCGCCCGCTGTAAAAACACGTCTTCCGCCCAACCATGCTGAGCTCTTCCGTGCTGTGATTTTCCATCCGCCGCCTGGCAATTCTTCGATTTTTTCCACGGTTGTTTCTGGAAATACTTTTGCTCCTGCTTTTTCCGCAAGGCCCAAGTAATTCTTTGGCAAAGTGTTCTTTGCATTGAATCTGCAGCCCGTCATACAAGCGCCACATTGTTGGCAGCCATGTCGATCTGGTCCTACGCCTCCAAAATATGGATCTTTCTCGATAATTCCTGGACCTTGTCCAAAGTGCACACCTAGTGGCGCCATCTTGAATGTATGTCCGACGCCCATAGCTTCGGCAGCTTCTTTCATGGCTTGATCAGATGGTGAGAAGTATGGATTCTCAGCGACACCTAACATTCGCGAAGCCTGGTCGTACCACGGAGTTAATTCTGATTTCCAATCGGTAATTGATTTCCATTGTTCATCATTGAAGTATGAATCTGGTGGCATATACAAAGTATTTGCGTACACAAGTGATCCGCCACCAACTCCAGCTCCTGCAAGAACTAAGACATCTGGTAGCGCATGAATTCTCTGGATGCCGCGCAAACCAAGTCGAGGCAAGAAAAGAAACCGTGAAAGTCGCCATGATGTTTTGGGAAAATCTTTCTCTTTAAATCGTCGACCAGCTTCAAGAACTGCGACGCGATATCCCTTTTCTGTAAGACGAAGTGCAGCTACTGAACCACCAAAGCCAGAACCAATGACTACGACATCAAAGTCACGTTGGCTCTGCGACATAGAAGTAGGCTACACGCATGGATCTGGCACGCTCATTTAACGTCAATGATCCCGATTTCATCCGCGATCCATACCCCGTTCTTGCTGAGTTGAGAAGGTATGGGAAACCAATCTGGCATGAAGAGATGCAACTCTGGTTGGCCGCTACTCATGCCGACGCTTCTGCTGTATTACGCTCAAAAACTCTAGGTCGAGTCTTCTCTCCTAACGAACCAGAAGAACTGTGGCAAACATTTAATTGGTTACACGCTGATTCCATTATGGAAAATGAAGGTTCGAAGCACACACGATTACGAGCTCTCGTATCGAAAGCATTCAATAGGGGACAGATTGACCGGCTTGCCCCCAGAATTGAAAGAATCGTGATCGAACTTCTCGATGAGTGCGCAGAGAAACAACATTTTGATCTCCTTGCTGATTTCGCAGAACCACTTCCAGTCAGAGTGATTGCTGACCTGCTTGGAGTTTCTCCTGAGGATGAGGTGCATTTGCGCCCTTGGTCTCAAGCAATTGTCAAAATGTATGAGTTTGGCGTTACTCCTGCTGAAGAAAAAGCAGCCGAAACCGCCAGCTCTGAATTTGCGGTCATGATTACAGAAATGGTGGAGTCAAGAAAGAAGAATCCAACGAACGATTTAGTCTCTGAACTTGCTCAAGCTGAAGAAGCAGGTGAAAAACTAACGCTGCGAGAACTTATCGCAACGTGCGTTCTAATTCTCAATGCAGGTCATGAAGCCTCGGTCAATGCATTTGGCAATGGCTTTGTCGCAGCAATGAATCATGCAGATTCTCGAGCACTACTTTCTAGTCAACCTCGAGCAAACGTTGCTACAGCTGTGGAGGAATTTTTTCGATTTGATGCACCACTCCAACTCTTTGAGCGTACTGCGATGGAACAAACCGAGATTAATGGCGTAACCATTGAAAAGGGACTAAAGATTGCGGCACTGCTTGGCTCAGCAAATCGAGATGAAACAGTTTTTGAAAACGCGCACATATTCAATCTTGAACGGAGCGCGAATAACCACATTTCTTTCGGTGGTGGAATTCATTTCTGTTTGGGTGCGCCCCTGGCTCGATTGGAATTGGGAATTTCGCTACCCGCACTTTTTGAGCGATTTCCAACAATTGAGGTTACTGAAGATCCAAGAAGAAGAGAGAGTTTTGTGTTGAGAGGATTTGAGAAAATCCTCTGCCGATGAA
>CAZZMU010000039.1:0-6080 GCA_964655345.1 uncultured Clavibacter sp. | reverse complement strand
ACAGTTGCAAGCGGTGGCACTCGCATCACAACCGAGTTCGCAAATCCACGATGCTCTTCCGGTGCGGAAATCAGTAACTGATTAGTAACGCCAGATCCTCCAAATTTCATGTCATCAGTATTAAGAATCTCTCTCCATGTTCCAGGTAAGGGAAGAGGAAGTCGATAGTTTTCATGAGGAACGGGAGAGAAATTCGTAATAGAGATTAAGGGAGATCCATTTTCAGACCATCGAACGAATGCGAGTGTATTTCCTGACCCATCATCACCTACCAGCCACTGAAAACCTTCAGCGAAGATATCTTTCTGCCACAGAGCTGCATTTTCTTTGTAGCGATGATTGATTTCTGCAATCAGGTTTTGGACTCCGCTATGTTCAGCATATTGAGTTAAGTGCCAATCCAGTGATTGAGATTCACGCCATTCATCATTTTGAGCGAATTCGCATCCCATGAAGAGAAGTTTCTTTCCAGGATGTGCCCACATAAAACCGTAGAGTGCTCGAAGAGTAGCAAGTTTCTGCCAACGATCGCCCGGGAATTTATTTACTAGCGCGCCTTTTCCATGAACTACTTCATCATGAGAGAGCGGTAATAAGAAGTTCTCGCTCCATGCATAAAGAATTGAAAAGGTAATTTCATTATGGTGATAAACGCGGTGCACAGGTTCGTGGTGAAGATATTGCAAAGTGTCGTGCATCCAACCCATATTCCATTTAAATCCAAAGCCAAGTCCGTTGTCGGAAGTCGGCTTTGTGACTCCGCCCCATGCTGTTGACTCTTCAGCGATCATCATGATTCCCGGATACTTCTTGTAAGCCGTAGCAGTTGCTTCTTGGAGAAAACGAACCGCAGCTAGATTTTCGCGACCACCATGCTCATTTGGAACCCATTCGCCTTCTTTTCGGGAATAGTCGAGATAGAGCATCGAAGCAACTGCATCAACACGGAGTCCATCGATATGAAACTCTTCTAACCAATAAAGCGCGCTGGTGACAAGAAAATTCCTCACTTCGTTTCGGCCGAAATTGAAGATTAAGGTTCCCCAATCCGGATGTTCACCCAGACGTGGATCTTCATGTTCATACAACGCGGTTCCATCGAAACGAGCTAAAGCCCATTCATCTTTAGGAAAGTGAGCGGGAACCCAATCAAGAATTACACCAATGCCTGTCTTATGTAATTCATCGACCAAAAATCTAAAGTCATCGGGAGAACCAAACCGAGATGTTGGCGCAAAATACGAAGTGACTTGATAGCCCCACGATGGACTATAGGGATGTTCCGTAACTGGAAGGAATTCGACGTGGGTAAAACCCTGAGAGAGAACGTAGTTGCCAAGTTCTGTGGCAAGTTGGCGATAGTCAAGGCCAGGCTTCCAAGAACCTAAATGAACTTCATAAACTGCAACCGGTGATTTCCATGGTTGATACATGGCGCGATTCGACATCCATTCCGTATCACTCCAAAGATATGAGCTTTCGTTAACTATTGACGCTGTGTGTGGCGGTACTTCCGTTTGGCGAGCAAGCGGATCGGCATGATCAACCCATCGTCCATCGCGACCATGAACAGCAAATTTATATTTGGTTCCAGGCCCGATATCTGGAATGAAAATTTCCCATAGACCATTTGATCCCAGTGGAATCATGGGATTAGTTTTCTTATCCCAGAAATTCGAATCGCATATCAAACTAACGTTTTTTGCGTTAGGTGCCCACACTGCAAAAGATGTACCAATTAATTCTCCGCTTACATCACGTTGAACGTGCGCACCGAGAACTTCCCACAACTTTTCATGTCGTCCCTCAGTGATGAGGTACATATCCAACTCGCCTAAAGTTGAGTAAGGATTGAGATAGCCGGCTGGGGGAGATTGAAAAACTTGGCGCTTGCCAAGAATCCTTCGCAAAAAATCGCGCATAGTTCGAATGCTACTTAGTTCTTACGCGCGCGATATGTGCGACTTTGCCAGCTGGACGAGCTGGATCGAGCCTGACAAAAGTATGTGGGCTCCAGTTAAAAATTGAATTGTCGAGTAAGTCCGTGACTTCAAAATTCTCTTTTTCGAAGCCGAGCGCCCACATATCCCAGTGGATCGTGGTTTCGTGCGCATGGAAACCATCTAGATTTACCACGATAAGGAGAAGGTTATCGCCCTCTTTCTTTGAATAAGCGATCACTTGATCAGAATCTGTGGGATGGAAGTGAATATTTCGTAATCTCTGTAGTGCGATATTTTCGCGACGAATTTTGTTTAATTGTGTAATAAATGGCGCGAGAGTTAAACCCTTCTTTGTTGCGCCGCTCCAGTCTCGCACCTTTATTTCATATTTCTCGCTATCACGATATTCCTCTTTACCTTCTGCGATCGGGATATGTTCATACAGTTCGTAGCCCGCATACATTCCCCATGATGGAGTCATCGTTGCAGCTAAAACTGCTCGCAAGGCAAATACCGCAGGATTTCCACTCTGGAGATGAAACGGCAGGATATCTGGAGTATTGACCCAGAAGTTTGGACGAAAGAATGCCGAAGTATCATGTGCAACTTCTCGGCCATATTCTTGAAGCTCATTTTTTGTTACGCGCCATGTGAAATAGGTATAGGACTGTTGGAAACCTGCTTTGCCAAGAGCGTGCATCATTGGCGGGTTTGTGAAAGCCTCCGACAGAAAAACAACATTGGGATACTTTTTGCGCACTTCAGAGATAAGTTCCTGCCAAAAATGGACTGGTTTTGTGTGCGGATTATCAACGCGGAATATTGATACCCCTTTTTCAATCCAGAAAATCACAATCCTGAGTATCTCTTGGAACAATCCCGAATATTCATTATCGAAATTGATCGGATAGATATCTTGGTATTTCTTTGGTGGGTTTTCGGCATATGCAATAGTGCCGTCTGCTCTTTTCGTGAACCATTCTGGATTGCTTGTGACCCAAGGATGGTCAGGAGAACACTGCAGAGCTAAGTCGAGAGCAACGTCAATCTTGTTCTTTTTCGCAACCTTGAGAAAATCTTCAAAGTCTTTCATCGAACCTAGTTCTGGATTTATTGCATCATGTCCACCATCTGCATTTCCAATTCCCCAAGGAACACCGGGATCAGACGATTTTGCTTCGAGAGCATTGTTTTTGCCTTTGCGGTGTGAATAGCCGATGGGATGGATGGGGGGCAGATACAAAACGTCAAAGCCCATCTCCGCTACGGCAGGAATACGTTGGGCAGCTGTTTTGAAAGTACCGCTGGTGATTGTTCCATCAGAGTTTTTTATCGCACCTTCACTACGCGGAAAGAATTCATACCAACTACCTATTAGCGCACGCTCGCATTCAACATCAATCGGAAATCTTTCACTAAGACTTGTGAGAGTCTTCTTATAATCTCCAGGATTCTCCGCAATGACTTCAATATAGAAGTGCCATCGGCCTTGAGTGGTGGGTCGAACTCGACCTTCGAATCTGTTGCTGTGGGGCCAAATCTCACGCATTGCAGTACGCGAGATTTCTTTTCCGCGTGGATCAATTAATACGACATGAGCATCAAATGAATCGTGACCTTCACGAATAATTGTTGCTGAGATCGGAATTTCTTCATTTGGTATCGCTTTCGCACCAATAATTTCCCCGCCAAAATACGTTACTGGGGAAATATCAAGGATTGGAAAGCGACCTATCATCCCGATCCTTCAGTATTTCCAGGATCTGCTGCAGTGACGCTCGTTAGCTGATATTTCTCGATTGCCTTTTTAACTATTGTTGGCGAAATCTTTCCTTCATTTGCTAATTGAGCAAGTACACCAACAACAATGGATTCGGCGTCGACTTTGAAATGACGTCGAAGAGCGCCACGTGTGTCAGAAAGTCCAAATCCATCAGTACCTAGTGATGAGAATTCTTGAGGAACCCAGGGAGAAATTTGATCTTGAACGGTGCGCATGAAGTCGCTAACTGCTACAACGCTTCCATCATAACTTTCTAGTTTCTCTGTTAGGTATGCCTTCTTCTTGGAGGTGGGATTCAAGAGATTATGGCGATCGACTTCGAGTCCATTGCGACGAAGTTCGTTCCAGGAAGTAACGCTCCATACATTGGCTTGTACTTTCCAATCTTCGGCAAGGAGTTTCTGGGCTTTGGTAGCCCAATTGACAGCAACGCCTGAAGCCAAGATATTTGCGCGACGCTTCTTTCGTCCTGATTTTGCACTCTTGGAAAACAGGTAGATGCCTTTAAGTAACCCATCAACATCAAGATTTTCAGGCTCTTCTGGCTGAACATAGGGCTCGTTATAAACAGTAAGGTAATAGAAAATATTCTCACTGTTTTCTCCGTACATACGCTTGAGACCATCACGAACAATATGTCCAACTTCGAATGCATATGCGGGGTCATAAGCAACAACGGCGGGATTCGTTGAGGCAAGAAGTTGGGAGTGGCCATCTTCATGTTGCAGACCTTCTCCATTAAGAGTGGTTCGCCCCGCAGTTGCACCCATAACAAATCCACGCGCCATTTGATCGGCCGCCGCCCAGAATGCATCGCCAGTACGTTGGAAGCCAAACATAGAATAAAAAATATAAACCGGAATCATCGGTTCGTCATGAGTCGAATATGAAGTTCCCACAGCTGTGAAAGAAGCAGTCGATCCTGCTTCGTTGATGCCTTCATGAAGAATGACTCCAGATGTTGATTCCTTGTAAGACAACATCAGTTCGCGGTCTACAGCCGTGTATTGCTGTCCATGAGGCGAATAAATCTTCATTGTTGGGAATAGTGAATCCATTCCAAAAGTTCTTGCCTCATCAGGGATGATCGGAACGATTCGATGTCCAAGACCTTCAACTTTTGTTAGATCTTTTAGTAGTCGAACAAATGCCATCGTGGTTGCGACTTCTTGTTGACCAGAGCCACGTCGAGTCACTTCAAAATGTGAATCATCAGGTTGTGGCAATGGTTTTGACATTGCGCGACGTTTAGGTAGTGATCCACCAAGAGAACTACGGCGTTCCATCATGTACTGATATTCGGGTGATTCTTTTCCGGGATGGAAATATGGTGGTAATTTCTCATCTAGCTTCTCATCTGGAATATCGAGATAGAGACGATCACGCAGCGCCTGGAGATCATCCATTTTTAATTTCTTCATTTGATGAGTTGCATTTCGACCTTCAAAATGCGATCCCAAAGTCCACCCTTTGATCGTTTTTGCCAAAATCACCGTAGGGCGTCCTTTATGGTTCATCGCTGATTGATAAGCAGCATAAAGCTTCTGATAGTCATGTCCGCCACGCTTGAGATTCCAAATATCGTCATCGCTCCAATTAGCGACCATGGCTGCGGTTCGTGGATCACGTCCAAAGAAGTTATCGCGGACAAATTTCCCATTCTCAGCTTTGTAAGTCTGGAAATCTCCATCTGGAGTCTTATTCATTAATTCAACGAGCGCACCTTCATTGTCCATTGCAAAGAGAGGATCCCATTCGCGGCCCCACACAACTTTGATGACGTTCCAACCCGCGCCAGTAAAGAGAGCTTCGAGTTCCTGGATAATTTTTCCGTTTCCACGAACCGGACCATCAAGGCGCTGTAAATTGCAATTAATGACATAAGTTAAATTGTCTAGATTTTCGCGAGCTGCGAGAGTTAGCGCTGAAATGCTTTCTGGTTCATCCATTTCGCCATCACCAAGGAAAGCCCACACTTGTTGTTGAGATGTGTCCTTAATTCCGCGATTGTGTAAGTAACGATTAAAGCGCGCTTGGTAAACCGAATTAATGGGGCCAAGACCCATCGACACAGTTGGAAACTCCCAGAACTCTGGCATGAGGCGTGGATGTGGATACGATGAAAGTCCGCCACCAGAGTGGGAGAGTTCTTGACGGAAACCATCAAGTTGATGCTCACTCAATCGTCCCTCGAGAAAAGCGCGGGCATACATTCCTGGGGATGCGTGACCTTGGAAGAAAATTTGGTCTCCGCCACCAGGATGATCTTTACCTTTGAAGAAGTGATTAAATCCAACTTCGTACAGCGCAGCTGATGAAGCAAATGTTGAAATGTGTCCACCAACTCCAACTCC
>CAZZMU010000038.1:0-6196 GCA_964655345.1 uncultured Clavibacter sp. | reverse complement strand
CAATCAAAGGCGCGCTCCGTAATGAATTCGGAAAAGGCGCATCACGCAGAATCCGTCGCGATGGAAATGTTCCAGCAGTTATCTATGGACATGGTGAGAAGCCAACTCATATCTCTCTTCCTGCTCGCGAAGTCGGAGTAGCAATCAAGACTTCTAACGTTCTACTTAATATTGATTTAGGTGAGAAACAAGAACTCACACTTCCAAAGTCGATTGTTCGTAATCCTCTCAAAGGAACTCTTGAACATATCGATCTCATCATCGTGCGACGCGGAGAGCGCGTTGTTGTTCACGTACCTGTACATGCACATGGTAAGCATGACCCAGAAGGAATTCTCGAGCACGTACACAACACAATCGAAGTTGAAGCTGATGTAACTTCAATTCCAGCCTCACTTGATCTTGATATCGAAGGTCTAGCCGCTGGAGATTCCAAGACCGCAGGCGATGTAGTTCTTCCTGCTGGCGTCACTCTCAAGAGCGATCCGAAGATGGTTGTTATTCACCTTTCGGTTCGCGCTGCAGTTGAAGAAGTCATTCCAGTTGCTGCTCCTGCTGAAGGTGAAGCCGCTGCCGCTGCCGCTCCTGCTGAAGGCGCTGCTCCTGCTGAAGAGGCCAAGTAGTCTCTAACGACTAACCTTTCTCCATGTTTGGTCGCTCAAACAAGGAAAAAGTTGCACCACAATCCAATCGATGGCTCGTGGTCGGTTTGGGCAACCCTGGCGAAGAATATGAAAAGACGCGTCACAATATCGGCGCGATGTTGGCGCACCAGATGGCAAGCGGAGCTAACGTTAAATTTTCTTCGCACAAAGCCCGTGCCAATGTGGCTGAATATCGATTAGGAGTTGGAGTCGATACCCCATCAATCGTTGTAGCAACGTTGCGTTGTTATATGAATGAATCTGGTGGCCCAACAAAGGCATTAGCCGATTTCTACAAAGTTCATGGCGATCACATCATCATTGCTCATGACGAACTAGATATTCCATTCCACGCCACTCGAGTGAAGTTTGGTGGTGGCGATAACGGACACAATGGATTGAAGAGTATTACCTCGGCTCTTGGCAGTGGCGATTACTATCGAATCCGATTAGGAATTGGCCGTCCGCCCGGCCAACAAGATCCTGGGGACTTTGTCCTGAAACCTTTTGCTAGTAGCGAAAGAAAAGAATTATCTGAGTTTTTGATTACGGCAAACCATGCAGTCGAGTCACTCATTCACGATGGTCTGGAGAAAACTCAACAGAACTTCAATAAGTAATCAACCGGTATTTCTTAGGCCAGCCGCAACGCCATTAATCGTCAGTAGTAGCGCGCGAGTGATGAGCGGATCTGAATTATCTGAACGAACTTTCTTGAGCAATGAGATCTGAAGTAGATGTAATGGGGCTAAGTAAGCATCTCTAATCTGAAGTGTTCGCGCGAGAATTTCCTGGTCCCCAAGAATTTCCTTCTTATTGGTTAGTAGAAGAATCTCTTTTATTGTCAGGTCAAACTCTTCCTTAATGGTGACGAAGAAATGCTGAAGCGAAGGGTCTACCAGAGAAGAGACATATTTGCTAGCCATATCTAAATCAGTCTTGGCCACAGTCATTTCAACGTTGCTGATGAAAGTGCGGAAGAAATGCCAATCTTTCAGCATCTTCTTCATGGTTGCTTCATGGCCTGCTTCACGAGCAGCTTTCAATCCGCTTCCAACTCCAAACCATCCCGGCACAATCTGTCGAGATTGAGTCCAGCCAAAAACCCAAGGAATTGCGCGCAATGATGAGAGGTCTGCGCTGGCATCTGGTCGACGTGATGGGCGCGATCCAAGAAAAAGATTTCCTAATTGTTCGACCGGAGTTGATTGATAAAAATATGCTGGAAGATCAGGATGCTCAATCAAAGAGCGATATCGAGCGAAAGATGCATCGCTGATGGCTGTCATTGACGCATTCCATGATGAGAGATCCTCAGGGCTCTGACGTGCGGCACGGTTGAGAACAGTTGCTTCGAGCGCAGCAGCCAGAGTCAATTCCACATTTTCGCGAGCCAAGGACGGTAGTGCGTACTTGTCTGAAATTACTTCACCCTGCTCTGTCATTTTTATCTGACCATCGAGAGTTCCCCACGGCAGCGCGATGATTGCGTCATACGTTGGACCACCTCCACGTCCGACTGAACCTCCACGTCCGTGAAAAAGCCGAAGCTTGATTCCATACTTGCGCGCGACATCTCGTAGCTTTCGTTGCGCTTGATGAATTTCCCATTGGCTTGTGGCGATACCAGCATCCTTATTTGAGTCTGAATAGCCCAGCATTACTTCCTGAATATTTCCGCGAATTTCAACAATTGTGCGATACGTTGGATTAGATAGTAATCGCTCCAAGATTTCACCAGCAGCGCGCAGTTCAGCAACCGTCTCTAAAAGAGGAGCAATATCTACTCGCGCAATACCGGCAGCTATATCAATTAAGCCGCCCTCTTTTGCGAGATAGGCAGCAGCAAGTACATCTTCGGGACCTTTGGTCATAGAAATTATGTATGTCTCTACAACGGTAGAGTCAAAACTATCTTGAGATTCGCGTATCGAAACAAAGGTTCGTAGCGTCTTAGCATTGAGTTCATCGAGCTGTTTGGTATCGCGATGGGGAGAAGTTAATTCAGTGGTGAGAAATGCGCACTTTTCTTCAGAAGATAGCGCGCCATAATTCTTTTCTGGGAAGAGGGCTTCAATAACTTTCTGGTGAGCTCCAGAATGTTCACGAACATCCATGGTCGCGTGAGTTAAACCGAAGGCCGCGACAGTACGAATTGTGCGCTCCAAAAGTCCATGTGCGATGAGCTCACCCCGGTTAGCAAGAAGCGAGTTGTACATCAACATGAGGTCTGCAAGGAGTTCAGAAGTATCTGCGTAATCTCGTCCCGCTTGATGAGCAGTGCCTTTGGCATGACGATCTCGAGTAAGAATTAAGCGATGACGAATAGCAGTAGCTTTCAGTCGATATGGCTCTTCAACATTGATGCGCTTGAAGCGCGGCTCAATCTCAGGAAGTGCTTCAAGATCTCGTGCGACGGACTCTACTAAAGCTTCCGAAGTCCCAGCCAATTTCGTTGAGACAGAGAGCGCCTGTCGTAGTTCATCAAGAGCTTCTAGTGTCACGCGTATTGCGTGACCCATTTGCAGCGCAATTGCTTGTTTTGTTATCTCAGGAGTGATGTTGGGATTTCCATCGCGATCTCCGCCAATCCACGAACCAAATGTCAAGGGTGTCGCAGTTGGTGGAAGTGCAATTCCTAATTTCCCGAGTTCGCGAGCAAAATCATCAAGGACCTCGGGAACGGTGAAACGAAAGAGATCATCTAGATAATAAAGAGCATTAATTGCCTCATCCAATGGTTCGGGACGGCCGAGTCTTAATTCATCGGTCTGCCATAACAAATCAACCGCTTCTGCAAGTCGACGCTCGCGGACCTCACTTTCAGGTTGATCAAGTAATTCTGAGATGGTCGACAGTTTGCTTAAGACCGAGCGCCGTGCGGCTTCAGTCGGGTGAGCGGTAAAGACGGGACGAACTTCAAAATTCTCTAACCATTTCCGTAGATCACTATCGGAAAAATCTTGCCCTGACTTGCGAGCATCAATGATGTTTTGAACTGCGCGCGAGAGCCATGACCCACCGCTACGACGATCAAATGCCAAAACTCGAGAGCGATGAACTTGTTCGGCAACATTTGCGAGATTGAAATAGACATTAAATGCTCTTACTAATTTCACCGAATCAGCAGTAGAGATTGACTTGAGTAAGTCTTCTCCATTGCCCTCTCGCACTGATTTACGAACGAGTTCTACAAGATTGAGAAGCGCTTCACCATCTTGCCTAGCTAACGATTGACCAAGCAGATCTCCCAAACGCCGCACATCGCTGCGAAGAGCAGCGTTATCTTCTGATGGAGTGAGAGCCGACACGGGGTAATAATGTCACGCTAGTATTGCGCCGCGTTTTCCTAGCAGCCCCTTATCTCGAAAAGAAGTCCCCCTTCTTTCCTGAAAGGGGCTAATGGGCGTTGTGCCACGAAGAATCAAGAGCGAGAAAGGATGTGATCTCATGACACCACAATTGCGTGGATTCATCTCGCTATCTGAAACAACTCGTGCGATTGTGGATTCTGGTGCTGAGTCAATCATCACCTCAACTCCCGCCATTCCCTTCTTAATTGCCGATCAATCTGAGAAAGGACCAATACTTGTTGTCACTCATTCAAGTCAGCGCGCAAATAGTTTGGTGACTGAATTATCAGAGATTTGTGAAGGAATCCTCGAGTTCCCCGCGTGGGAAACGTTGCCACACGAAAGATTAAGTCCCAATAGTGACACTGTCGCAAAACGCATATCAACCTTGATGAATCTGGAGTCTGCTCGAATCATCGTCACAACTGCTCGCGCAATCGTACAACCAATTATTTCGACAATTACCGAGACTCCTGCAATAAAACTTGAGATTGGTGCAGAATTTAACTTCGAATCACTCACGCGAGAGCTCAGTAAACGTGCATACAATCGAGTGGATCTTGTTGAAAGACGTGGCGATTTCGCGATTCGTGGCGGAATCATCGACGTATTTTCACCACTTGATGACCACCCCTTAAGAATTGAATTTTTCGGAGATGAAATTGAAGAGATAAAGTATTTTGAAATTGGCGATCAACGAACCTTCGCTCCGGTAATCGGCTCCGTCTCTCTCATCCCATGCCGGGAATTGTTAATCACAGATAAAGTCCAGAATCGAGCGGCACAACTCAAGAAGTCATATCCCAATTTGGTTGAAGTATTTTCAAAGATAGAAGACGGAATATATGTCGAAGGCATTGAATCTCTTGCAGCTGTCCTGTCGCCAGGAATGAAATCTCTTCTTGAATTCCTACCTAAAAATTTCACTATCATCAATCTTGAGAGTGAAAGAATTCGCTCTAGAGTTCATGACCTTATTGCTACGAATCAAGAGTTTCTAGAAGCTGCTTGGTCGAATGCAGCAATCAGCTCTTCCAGTGATAAGAAGACCACCGTTCCGCTACAAACCGAATTACAGTCGGGTGCCTTTCTTGAGTTTGAAGAAGTGCGCCGAGATGCAATTGATCGTGGTATGACATGGAGAAATTTCGATCTATTTGGATACAACGATGATCTCCAGATCAAACAATTCAAAGAGATAGAACCATTCAAGGGCGATATTGCTAAATTCATGGTTTTTCTCAAGCAACATATGTCTGATGGATTTTTGATAGTAGTCTCATTACACGGACAAGGACTTACTGAACGCTATAGAGAAATATTGAATGACGCTGACATCCCAGCCGTTATTTCCGAAGCCCTCAACTTCAAGCCAGTTCGAAGTTCGGTGTACCTAATAACAACTCAGCTACATCAAGGATTTATCGATGATGAGAATCGAATTATCCTAATTTCCGAGTCAGATATCACAGGAGCTCAGGACTCAAGAGTCGCTTCAACACGAATGCCGTCGCGACGAAAGCGAACAATTGATCCATTGGAATTGAAATCCGGAGACTATGTTGTACACGAGCAACATGGCGTTGGTAGATACATCGAATTAGTGAATCGAGTCGTCGCAGGAGCATCTCGGGAATACCTAGTAATCGAATACGCTGCTTCTAAGCGAGGACAACCTGCCGATCGTGTTTATGTGCCTACTGATGCGCTCGAACAGATCACCCGATATATCGGTGGTGAAACTCCAGCAGTCCATCGCATTGGTGGTGGCGATTGGATCAAAGCGAAAAGTAGAGCGAAGAAAGCCGTGAAAGAGATCGCGGGAGAACTCATCCGTCTCTACGCAGCTCGCACAAGTTCACCGGGGTATGCATTTTCTCCTGACACGACATGGCAACGTGAATTAGAAGAATCTTTTGCTTACGTAGAAACCCCGGATCAACTCGTCACTATCAATGAAGTCAAAGCTGATATGGAACGGCCATACCCCATGGATCGAATTGTGTGCGGTGATGTGGGATACGGAAAGACTGAAATTGCAATTCGAGCTGCTTTTAAAGCAGTGCAGGATGGAAAGCAAGTAGCGGTTCTAGTGCCAACTACTTTGCTGGCCCAACAACATTACGCAACTTTCACTAATCGCTACTCTGGTTTTCCGCTAAAAGTTGCTGGCTTATCTCGCTTCAATTCGAATAAGGA
>CAZZMU010000037.1:0-6222 GCA_964655345.1 uncultured Clavibacter sp. | reverse complement strand
GATATGCCTCGTTAAATGCCATTGAACTGGTGTTTACATCATGCGCAACATTGAATGTTCCTTCTGCTGTCGCATGCTTAAATGAATCGAAAATACGCAGGTAGTGATAACCGGCGATAAATGTCACCATCGATGAAAGTACGAGCGCGTTGCGGTACTTAGGAAGAACGCGATGCTGTGACACGAGTGTGTAAACAGTGGTTGCAAGCATCGATACAAGTCCAAATGAAAGGATGTTGAATACGACGCTCCACTGAGTAGCTGTTAACTGAATCAAATTAGCCTCCGTGGGCAAATAAGTTTGCTCGACTCAAATAGGGCCGAGCGGTCGCTCCCATCCGTAGGCCCATATGAAGCCTCGGCCGAGCGCGATTGGGTAAAAGGGTCCTACCTACTCGCGAGTTGTTCAAGCCAAAATCACCGTATTTCTTAAGAAATGTTATAAATATTCATCCTTTTCTAGGGCAAAACGGACATCCCGTAGACTTCACACCATGTCTAGCGACGCTCCAATCGGAATTTTTGATTCGGGGCTTGGCGGTTTAACGGTCGCTCGCGCAATCATCGATCAGCTTCCTCACGAATCGATCATTTACTTTGGCGATACAGCGCGCGGCCCTTATGGCCCACGCCCTTTGGCGCAGGTTCGCTCTTTTGCCCTGGAAATCATGGACTCCCTCGTCAATGCCGGAGTAAAGGCGATTGTCATAGCGTGCAATACAGCCAGCGCGGCAATGCTGCGAGACGCGCGAGAGCGTTACTCAATCCCGGTCATCGAAGTTATTCAGCCTGCAGTCCGACGAGCGGTCTCTGCAAGCAAGAGTGGCAAAGTCGGCGTCATTGGCACCCAGACCACGATCGATTCCCAGGCATATAACGACGCGTTTGCAGCCGCTCCACATCTCTCGCTCACAACAGTGGCCTGCCCAGACTTTGTGAGTTTTGTGGAACGCGGTGAAACATCAGGAGCGGCCGTCACTCACGCTGCAGAGAAATATTTTGCGCCATTGAAAAACGCAAATATCGACACCTTGGTGCTGGGATGCACGCACTACCCGCTTCTTACTGGCGTCATTTCTTATGTCATGGGCAACGAAGTCACATTAGTTTCGAGCGCCGATGAAACTGCAAAAGATCTTTATCGAGTTCTGGTCGAAAAGAATTTATTGCGCTCAAGTTCTAGCCCAGCACGGTATCAATTCATATCCAGCGGTGACCCAGATACCTTTGCCCACTTAGCCCGTCGATTCTTGGGCCCAGAAGTCAACTTCGTGAAGGGAACAATCTAAGTGAGCGAAATCAAGAGAATTGATGGACGAACTCCACAAGAACTCCGCCCGATTTCTTTTACCCGTCATTGGCTGGATAACGCCGAAGGATCAGTTCTCGTTACTTTCGGAAAGACTCGAGTTCTCTGTGTCGCCTCATTTACCCCCGGGGTTCCTCGTTGGTTGGTGGGAAGCGGCAAAGGATGGGTTACATCGGAGTATGCGATGTTGCCGCGATCAACACACACCCGTTCGGATCGCGAGAGCGTCAAAGGAAAACTCGGTGGACGTACCCAAGAAATCTCACGACTTATCGGTCGCTCGCTTCGATCGGTTGTAGATATGCAAGCTCTCGGTGAGAACACCATTGTTTTAGATTGCGATGTTCTGCAAGCTGATGGTGGCACTCGCACCGCCGCAATTACTGGCGCTTACGTAGCTTTGAGCGATGCGATTTCGTGGGCCATGAAACAGGGCCATATCAAAGGCGTATCGCCGCTTCGTGATTCAGTTGCCGCAGTCAGCGTCGGAATCATCGAGGGTACTCCCATGATGGATCTTTGCTACGAAGAAGATGTGACTGCAGAAACCGATATGAATATCGTCTGTACTGGCGACGGACAATTCATTGAAGTTCAAGGAACCGCAGAGGGCAAACCATTTGATCGCGCTTTGCTAAATGGATTGCTCGATCTCGGTTCTCAAGGCTGCCAACAACTCGCAACGATGCAGCGCGCTGCGCTCGGTTAATAAGTGCTTCTGCGCTTGAAGTCTTAGAGTCAACTCGAGCACAATGACAGATCTCGTACTCGCAACACGCAACAAGGGTAAAATCGCTGAAGTACAGCGTCTTATTAATCAATACGCAGGACACATCAACCTCCGTTCCGTTGCAGATTTCAACCTTGATGATGTAGAAGAAACGGGAACCACCTTTGAAGAGAACGCGCTACTCAAAGCCGCCACAATTGCGCGACAGACTGGACTGCCAGCACTTGCAGATGACAGTGGAATTTCTATTGATGCACTTGATGGCGCCCCAGGCGTGTACTCCGCTCGCTGGTCAGGCGTCCATGGTGATGATGCGGCCAATATTGCAAAGGTTCTCAAGGAGCTCGACGGAGTTCCAGATTCTGATCGGGGAGCCCAGTTTGTTTGCGTTATCGCGCTAGCTCTACCCGATGGGCGTCACATCATGGTTCGCGGTGAAGTTCACGGCACCGTACGTCATGAGCCGATTGGCGAGTATGGATTTGGATACGACCCCATATTTCAACCTGATGGGTATGAGATTACGACAGCGCAGATGAACCCAGAATTGAAAGATTCCATCAGCCATCGAGGCAGAGCGCTGCGCGAGATCGCCCCAAAAATCGCGCCATTTATCGGGGCGTGAAAACCCAGCAGTAAGCAATCGCGAAGGTAGGCTTGAGCCATACTTTTGATCCCGAAATGGGTTCGGAATAAACGAAGGAGTAGTTGTGGCAGCAAAGAAGAAAGCAGCAAAACGTCCGGCGAAATCACGCGCAAAGCGTCCAGTAAAGAAGGCTGCTGCGAAGCGTCCGGCAAAGAAGGCAGCGAAGAAATCTACGAAAGCTGCGAAACGTCCTGCTAAGAAGGCGCCAGCAAAACGCGCTGTTGCTAAGAAATCTTCAGCCAAAGTCGATGCATCCAAGATTGTCATTCCACCAGTCCCAACTCGTGGCGCCACAACTGTCACTAGCACTCCTGCCCCAACAAAATCTGTTGCTGCACCGTCAGCTCCAGCAAAGAAAAATTCAAATGGCGTTCTCTTCTTAGTAATTGCGGGCGTAGTTCTTCTCGCAATCTTCGCGCTCACTAATTCTTCAGATAGCGATGATGCGGCCCCAAAGCCGACTGCATCTGAGTCAATGTCTGAAGAACCCACAGCTGAACCTTCTGAAAGTGCAAGTGAAGAACCTGCTGCGGGATCGTATGAAGCACCCCAGAGCTTTGTGGCCATCAGAAATAGTTCTGGCGGAGTCACACTTCGTTGGAAAGCTCCCAACGCCACTGAAGGCCTGAGCGGCTATGCGATTTCAGTTTCTTACAACGCAAAAGATTTCACCGAAGTTGGAACTGTTGATTCAGCTACGTTGAATTTCGATATCGCCCTTGCTGGCGATGAAGGCGGAACTCAATTCCTTCTCCAGTCGGTCTATTCTGATGGTACGAAGGTTGACGCTAAGAAATTCTCATTGAAGGGTAAGTACCAGAACTAAACCGGACTTAATAAGTCTGGCTGTTCTATTTCTTTACTACTTTATTTCTGCAGTACCTCGCGTATTGCTGAGACGTAAGCATTCACTCCTGGCGGATTGAGATGGACGCCATCTGTTGCGAAGAACTCCGGATGGTTCTCTGAAATCGTGGACCAATCGACGATTGTTGTGTTGGGATAGCGGTTCACAACGTCGGCTATAAGTTGGTTATTTGCTTCCCTCCAAGATCGTGGAACGGCAGTATTTACAACAATGATCTTCGGTTGATTCTTTACGATTTCCATCAACGAAATAACATCTGCTTCCACTAAGCGGTTGTTGTTACCTAGATTGAGAACCACAGGGGATTTCCCAACAAATTGTTGATCGGTTCGTGCAACTTCAATGAGCTCGTTGATTTGACGACCAACCCGAGCATTAATGAGTTCGATTCGTTCGTATTGCGCTAATACATTTCGAATACCCAGGATGACTGAATCGCCCGTGACCCAGAGACCTGGAGTTTCACTTGTTGTGATGACCTGGTCAGGTTCATCGGTGGAACTTTCGGTAGCGTTCTGCTCCTGGGCTGCAATGTCATCAGCTCTTTCCATCGCGTTGATTGAAATCAATGAAGTCGCTGCGATTGTTACAGCTACTGCCGCAAGCGTTGAAAGTTGCTGACGTAGTCGCACCGCTTTGGTGCGATATTTCATGCCGCGGAACCACAACTCAAAATAACCTCGACGCACAGGTATCTCGATATAACGAAGTGAAATGTCAGCAAGTGCGAAAACAATCAGAACTCGCAGCGCGTAGAGCGCCCAATCATCACCAACGAGATCAATGGAAGGTCGGGTGAGTTGGAAAACGATCCAGTGCCACAAGTAAATTCCGTAAGAACGCTCGCCAATCCAAATCAACGGCCGGGTGCTCAAGATTGGAGCAAAACGTGATGCAGGGTGTACAACCGAAATCAAAGTTGCACATCCAAAAAGAGCCGAAAGCGGAAAAGCGATGCGATACAAAGTCGGGTCATTCTCATTGATAAACAAGAAAGTACTTAATAATCCGAGTAACCCCACAACTCCAATTAAGTCGACAAAATCTTGTGCCCGCTTTGTAATTTCTCGGGTGAGATTTTGCGGCTGCCAACTCACTGCGAGTGCAGAACCGAGAAATAATCCAATCGAGTGCGTATCAGTTCCAAAGTAAACATGGCTGATAGCTGACTCTTGCGTGTCGATTCGAATGGAGTAAGCAAAGAGAGTGATTCCAGATGCGATAGCAATGGCGAGAGCGGCAAAGGGAATGTTCTTCTTGCCGAAATAGCGCAAGATAAAGAGCAATACCAAAGGCCAAATCAGATAAAACTGTGCCTCTACCGCAAGCGACCAGGTATGTTGCAAAAGTGGAGGGCGACCGATCGCTTCGAAATAATCTTGTTGACGTGACACTAGCGCCCAGTTCATAGATCCTGAGAGAACATATGGAATATCAGCAAGAAAGCGTCGAACCGTATCGGGTGCGTAAACCCCGATAAATAAAGTTGTGAAGACCAACATCGCCACAAGCGCTGGAACTAATCTGCGAATGCGACTCAAGTAGAAAGCCCGAAGATCCAAAGTGCCAGAACGCGCAATCGAATCAAGAATCAATCCGGTAATGACATATCCAGAAATAACGAAGAAAAGATCAACGCCGAGAAAGCCACCGGGAATCCAATCGATTCCTAAATGATAAAGAAGTACCGCTATTACTGCGACAGCTCGTAGGCCATCAACCGAGTGGATATAGCGGTTTTGCGGGCTCGACATCACCGACGTTTCTTAGATGACTTCTTTGCTGCCCCAGACTTCTTTCCAGGTTTACGTGATGAAGACTTTGCAAGATCATCTGAGTTACTTGTGTTGGCATGACTGATGCGCTGGGCAACTTTGGAGTCACCAGACGGTGTGCCATCAGCAGAAATCGCTGAAACAACTTGCTTCTGAAGTTCAGCTAGGCGATTAAAAGCAGATTCAAGACGTTGGCGAGATTGAGAGATCGCATTCTCGGCAGCATCGAGTGATTGAGTCTGGATGCGATAGAGGCGCTCCGCCTCAGAAATAACTCCGGCTAACCAGTTGCGATACTCAGAAACTTCAGTTGTGGCGGTTAGGACAAGTCTTTCTGCTTCACGTTTCGCATTAGAAGTGATTGTGCTTCCTTCTCGCTTTTTGGCATTGAGAAGATCTTCTGCTTCTGACTCTGCCTTGGAAACAATATCGGCTGCGTCATTTTCGGCAGCTTCAATGTATTTGCGTCCCCGTGATTCGGCTTGAGCCAGAGTGGATTTTGCCTTTGCCTCAGCGGTCTCGATCGCGCTCGTTGCTTGTTTCTTACTTTCGTTGAGCACGCGCTCAGCATTTGCGTTTGCCTTTGATTCGCGTTGTTGAGCAGTGCGAATAATGGACATCGCAGTTTCCGTTGCAAGGATTTCAAATTCTTCTTTAGAAAGCGCCGTTATATCGCGACGTGACTTAAGGTCATTGAGTTGCGCTTCAAGTTCGCGAATGCGTTCAAGAGATGCGGAACCAGCGGTGAGATTGGGTTTGTTGGCGCTTTCTTCCTCGCCTTTGAAACCAACCCACGAGAGGAAGTTCTTATCTGCCACGGTCTCGCTCCTTACATACATCTGCTTGAGGGGCGTGAATCTTCCCACGAGAGAGCGATGGTTGAAAATGGGGTGA
>CAZZMU010000036.1:0-6254 GCA_964655345.1 uncultured Clavibacter sp. | reverse complement strand
CTCCACAGATTCTGGTTCTTGCTCATGGAGTTATGAGCGACAAGATGGCCAAGACGCTGCGAACAAACGACCACGAGTGGTCGCGTGTCATGAATATAAATCTCAATTCAGTTTTCACGCTGGTAAATGTCATCGGCGCGCCAATGGCAGAAGCGCGCAATGGTCGAATCATTCTTTTCTCTGCCTGCTTGGGTCGAATGTCGGGTCCTGGCAACGCAGGCGGACTTGCGCCATATCGGATTTCAAAAGCTGGAGTGAATGCGATGGTACGAAATCTGGCCCACGAAACCGGTCATGGTTCACGCGGATTACTTGTTGACGCGACGTGTCCTAACCACAGTCGCACAGATATGGGTGGCCCAGATGCGCCACGAAGTGCTGAGGAAGGCGCAGCAACTGCGATCTGGTTGGCAACGCGAGAATTTAATCCGGGCGATAAAACCGGATTACTGTGGGAGGATTACGAAGAAGTTCCGTGGTGAGAATTTCCTCCAGCGGATTTTGGAATTGCCGCTAGCGCCGTACACAATGTAACGAGAGCAAATCCACCAATCGTTACTCCAAGCAAAACTCTTTCGCCGTCGATCATGTAGTAAGCAACGCCCATCGCTATCAAATTCGCGAGCACGGTGGGTCCTCGTCCATAGTTTCGATGCTGGAGGAAACCGCGTCCGGCAAAGAAAAGTCCGACGCCTCCGAAAAGCAGAAAGACAATTTCCGCAATTACGGCGTCTAATTCTTCAACTGAAGAAGTCATGGTCCTTATCAACAAATAAGTTCCCAAGACAAAGAGAAAGAGCGCTTCGGTGCGAACTAGCCAAGCTGCGATGAGATGGACCCGCTCAGGAACAAATTTCATGTGATTAGGGTATGAGAAAACTCTATTTATCTCTTGCTTATCGGAGAAGCATCAGAGTATGGCTTTCTACGATGAAGGAAATTATGACCCACTCACGGGGCTAATGGCTCCCGTGCATTTCTATGAAAGTTCGGAGAGATTACTCTCGTGGGCGGAGCGAAGCCATCATCCAGTATCGATTATCGCGATGCGACTTACACACATCAATGATGATGACTTGGTCCGATGTGCTCGACAGATTAGTTCAGAGTTACGTGGAGGTGACTTGCTCGCTCGTATCGGCACATACAACTTCGCTTTATTGTTATTAGGAGATTCTATGGGAGCAGAGCAACTCATTTTCCGACTACGAAATACGATAAAGGAGTCGATAGATTATGAGCACACTCAAATTGAAGTGGGTGAAGCTGTCGCAGATGGACTTGCGAGATTAAATATTTAACTTAGAGGAATAAAAATAGAATTTCGATAGTACCGGAGTTCTTCGATTGAATCTTTGATATCTCCTAAGGCTCGATGATTTCCAGTCTTCTTCGGAGCATTGAAATAAACTTTGGGATACCACCGCCGAGCTAATTCTTTTATCGAAGAAACATCAACGGTTCGATAGTGGAGATAATCATTAAGGGAATGCATGTCTCGAGCAATGAAATTGCGGTCCATCCCAACGGAGTTACCGGCTAATGGTGATTTACCTGGGGATGTGAATTCCTTGAGATATTCGATAACAAGGTTCTCTGCTTCGGAAACGGAGACTCCTTTCGGAATTGCTTCTAATAAACCAGATTCTTGGTGCATCGTGCGTACTTCCTCGCGCATCTGATCTAACTTTTCTTGTGAAGTAGCAATAACGACATCGACGCCATCCCCGAGAACATTGAGTTCGGCATCTGTGACAAGAACTGCGATTTCGACTAGAGCGTCTTTTTCGAGGGAGAGCCCCGTCATTTCGCAATCAATCCAGATGAGCGGGGGATTCTCGTTAGCCATATGGGAGAGCCTAATGTGAGCGGGATATTTCACCGCTCGTTCACCTTCTGTTTACTCGAACTCAACCCCGTTCGGCGGCGCTCCTAGCAGTATCACCCCGTGACTATGACCGAAAGTCGCCCCGGGGCTGCGATTCCTTCGCCACGCGAAATCTCAACTGAACCTCGCTTCTCCGACAAAGTATTTCGTGGCGTCGTCACTGCAGGAGGACTTTCCTCACTCGTGATCTTGGGACTCATCGCAATCTTTCTTGGCTATCAAGGATTCGAAATTCTTGCGCGTGAAGGGCTTTCTTTCCTCACCACTTCGGAGTGGTCGGTCGAAGTTGATTCATTTGGTGAAATCACGAATACCACATTTGGACTAGCTGCCATGCTAATTGGCACGATGTTATGTGCGCTGATTGCAGTTCTCATTGCCGTTCCAATTTCAGTCGCGAGCGCAATTTTCTTATCTTTTTATGCACCAAGTGGTTTGAAGAAATTACTAGTCAGCGTCATCGACTTGATGGCCGCCTTCCCTTCCATTCTCTTTGGATTCTGGGGCCTGTTCGTATTGATGCCGAGCGCAGAGTATTGGGCAAAACTCATCAATAAGTATCTTGGCTTCATTCCCATTTTTGAAGTTGAGCCTCGAATTTTTACACGATCGCCATTTATCGCTGGAGTTGTGCTGGCAATCATGATTATTCCAATCGTGACTTCTATTTCGAGAGAAGTCTTCTCTCAAACTCCGCTGGATCGGATTCAAGCTGCATATGCATTAGGTGCGACTCGTTGGAATGTCATTAGAACCGTTGCGCTTCCTTATGCTCGTGGTGGAATCGTTGGTGGATCAATGTTGGGCCTTGGTCGCGCGATGGGTGAAACGGTTGCCGTCTATACCGTTCTCAATATTGTCTATCAGATTAATTGGCAGGTGCTCTTTGGAGCCGGAGGTAACGTTGCTTCCTTAATTCTGTTGAAATTTGGCGAGGCACAACCATACGAAATAAAGGCTCTCATGGCTGCTGGTCTCGTTCTTTTCATGCTGACACTTCTCGTTAATTTTATTGCTGATCAAGTAATTGTTCGAACAGGAAGTAAAGGTCGATGAGTTCTACGGTCGAATTAGCTAAGCCCAGTAAGCCTTGGAAGCCTTCAATCAAGGAAAGATCTCTCGACATTGCGCTGCTAATTGGTTCAATCGTAACCTCTTACGCGGTTGTTGGTGCAACGGAGATGAAAGGAAAGCTGGCTTACTTTTTTGTTTTCTTTGCAGCTTTGGCGATCTTTAATCTTATTAAAGGTACTGTCACTCGGGATTTCATGATTGGAAAAGACCAATTTTTCAATGCCATCATGTTGCTGGGTATGACTTTGGTATTAATCCCAACCGCGAGTATTTTATTTACAGTTATTGATCGAGGCAGAAAAGGCTTGCATTCGGGGCTACTCACTAACGATATGTCTCTGGCAACACCATCTGATCCAATTATCAATGGTGGATTGGCTCATGCAATCGTAGGAACCGCGTTGTTGGTATCCGTTGCTCTTGTCTTTAGTTTGCCAATTGGAATTCTTACTGCGCTCTATCTTACAGAAATCAAAGGGCGTTTTACGCGACCAATTCGGTTTCTTGTTCAGGCAATGAGCGGCGTGCCTTCGATTGTTGCGGGATTATTTATTCTTTCGGCAATTGTTTATACCGTCACTAAATCCTATTCCGGAGTCATGGGTTCACTCGCACTTACCATTCTCATGATTCCCACTATCGCACGAACAGCAGAAGAAGTCTTGAATCTCATTCCCAATGATTTGCGTGAAGCGGGCGTTGCACTTGGAGGAACTCAGTGGCGCACCGTAGCTATGGTCGTTGTGCCTGCCGCGCGAAGCGGACTGATTACTGCCTTAATATTGGGAGTTGCTCGAATTGTTGGAGAAACCGCCCCAATTCTCTTGTTGACCGGTGGTGGCGATGCACTGAATTTCAATCCTGGAAGCGGTGCCATGGGTTCACTACCGTTCTATATTTGGAAGTCTTTTCTACTTGGAACAGATGAATCAATTACGCGCGGATGGGCGGGGCTTCTAGTGCTTCTTGTACTCGTTCTCACCCTTTTCATTCTTGCTCGAGTTTTGGGATCACGGAGGATGAAATGAGTTCTGAGGAGAGCAATAAGGAGAAAGACATGTCAACATCATCACTTGCTGGTATCGCATCCAGCAACTCAACTAAACGAGCTGGCACCAATCGACTCGGTATCGGCCTTGAAGCGCGCGGTGTACATGCTTGGTTCGGAAAACATCACGCTCTATCGAATGTCACTCTTGATTTTGCAGCGGGTACTGTCACTGCTCTTATTGGACCCTCCGGTTGTGGCAAATCAACCTTTATAAGAACACTGAATCGTATGCATGAATTTATTCCAACTGCTGCTATGGCAGGTGAAGTTCTATTAGATGGTAAAGATATATACGCTCCTGGAACAGATGTCACAAAAATTCGACTAAAGATCGGGATGGTTTTCCAAAAGCCCAATCCATTCCCTTCGATGACTATCGGAGAAAATGTTCTTTCGGGTCTTCGCCTTGCGCAACTAAAGAACTCGCATAAAGAAGAACTCATGGAGGAGTGCCTGGTTCGTGCGGGATTATGGAATGAAGTTAAAGATCGTCTCGATGCGCACGGAGGTTCACTCTCGGGCGGTCAGCAACAACGCCTTTGTATTGCGCGTGCTCTCGCTGTGAATCCCCAAGTTCTACTTATGGATGAACCTTGCTCAGCTCTTGATCCCGGATCAACACTACGAATCGAAGAGACCATTAAGGAACTCTCCGAATCAATGACCATAATCATCGTCACTCACAATATGCAACAAGCGGCGCGAGTTTCAGACTTCACTGCCTTCTTCTTGGCAGATGGTGGTCCTGGCGAAATGATTGAGACGGGTCCGACCAGCCAAATCTTCTCTCAGCCTCGCGATCAACGAACGGAAAATTACGTAACCGGTCGTTTCGGTTAATCCACTGTTCACTTACGCGTCGGCAATCCTTAACTGTGAGTAGGCCTGAGGTTTCCCGCGTTTCATAGTCTTCTCGCGTCCAACAGGGCATTCAATTTAGATGTAGAAGGGGATCATGAAGATTTCAACACGTTCAAAGTTTGCTGCAGTCCTCGCTGCCGCAGGTTTAGTCTTTTCTTCAACTCCAGCGCATGCAGTTGACCTCACCGGTTCCGGTGCAACTTTCGTTGCTCCACTTCTTGAGGCCTGCAAAGCTGGTTTCGCAAAGAGCAGCAGTCATTCATTCACATACGGTGGCGGCGGTTCGGGAACTGGTCAAAAGAATTCAGATGCCGGTGTTGGTGATTTCTGGTTCTCTGACTCGGCTTATCGTGCTGGTACACGAGCATCGATCATTCACGCTCCTGTCGTTGCCGCACCGATTGCAGTAATGCACAATCTTCAGACTTCTCGCCAGTTGTATCTGAGTCCAGCCACAGTCGCTGGAATCTTTGGTGGCACCATCAAGACCTGGAACGATCCGGCAATTGTCGCCGACAACAACCGCTCGGTGACCGAAGTCGTCTACAAGAAAGATGGAAATGGTAATGCCCTTCTTGGCAAAGACGGAAAGCCAGTAGTTCTCCGTACTTCCAAGCGAACCATTACGATGCAGTTGCCAAATAAGCCGATCACCGTGATTTATCGTTCTGATTCTTCAGGTACCTCAAATAACTTCACCACTTACCTCAATGGTGTGGCAAAAGACATTTGGACTAAGGCTGGAAACAACGTATTTAGCACTGCCTTCCCTGGTGACATCAATGCAAAGGACAACATCGGTCGAATTGTTAGCGCAAGTGGATCTGCAGGTGTGGCAGCTCTTGCGGCAAAAACCAAGTACTCAATTACATACGCTGAAAAAAGCTTCGCAGACGCAAACATGTTGAAAATCGCCGCAATAGGAAATGCTGCAGGAAACTTCACACTTCCTACGTCACCCGCAGTTTCAGCATTCCTTGGTGATGCGACGGTTGATGCCACAAAGGGATTCTTCACATTCAACTACCAGACAAAGGAACCAGGTGCCTACACTCTAGGAATCGTTTCCTATATGTTGGTAGACACAAATTACGCTGACAAGACAAAAGCGGCTGCTGTGAAGCAACTCGCAAATTACTTAGCTAGCGAGGACTGCACAGGCGGAAGCAACGCTTCACTCGGCTATGTAGTTATTGATGGAAAACTTAAAGCAGTAGCAGAAGCGCAAATAAAGAAAATCGGCTAAATCCCCACGTAGTAGAAGATTTTTCCCGGGCGCTCGAGGGAGCCCGGGAAATTTCTTTTTTGTTATCTTTATCTAAAAGTGCGCGCCCGGCAGGAATCGAACCTGCGACAACCCGCTTAGAAGGCGAGTGCTCT
>CAZZMU010000035.1:0-6715 GCA_964655345.1 uncultured Clavibacter sp. | reverse complement strand
GGACTCTGGCTTCTCAAGCCAGCTACGAGGGTTCGAATCCCTTCGGGGCTGCCAGTCTCGCTAATTTTTTTTCGAAATATATTCACTTAAACGTGCAGCAGTTGCAACGACGGCAGCTGCGTGTACGCGACCTGGTTGACGACCTAATCTTTCGATTGGTCCACTGATACTCACCGCGGCAATGACCCGATTGTTGGGTCCTTTTACTGGCGCAGATACCGAGGCAACTCCAGGTTCGCGTTCTCCAACGCTCTGTGCCCAACCACGACGTCTCACTGCAGAAAGTGCTGCAGCATTGAAACGTGCATTGATGAGAGCGCGATGTAATTTATCTGCATCTTCCCATGCAAGTAATACTTGCGCGGCAGAACCAGCGTTCATCGTAAGAGCAGCGCCAACAGGAACGGAGTCTCGCAAACCAGAAAGTCTTTCGGCAGCGGCGACGCAAATTCGCATATCCCCTTGACGACGATAAAGCTGTGCACTTTCACCTGTTGCATCGCGCAAAGCCGTCAGGGCCGGTGTTGCAGCTGCCAACAATCGATCTTCGCCCGCAGATGCTGAGAGTTCACCGGAACGTGGCCCGAGAATAAATCGACCATTGAGATCACGGGCGACAAGACGATGAAACTCCAGTGCGACCGCGAGTCGGTGAGCAGTCGGGCGTGCGATTTTCGTCGCGGCAACAAGTTCAGAAAGAGAGTGTGGTCCAGATTCTAAGACGCCAAGAATTCGTACGGCTTTATCTAAAACGCCGACTCCGCTATTCTTCTTGTCCATAATCTAATACTGACATCTCAGGATTTGAGAAGCAAGTTATAGGGGTTGAAAAGGCAATGGGAAAGACGCTCGCTGAAAAGGTATGGGAAGACCATGTTGTACGTCGTACCGCGGGTGAACCCGATCTTCTCTATATCGACTTACATCTCATTCATGAAGTGACCAGTCCGCAAGCATTTGATGGGCTTCGTCTTTCCAACAGAAAAGTTCGCCGCCCAGATCTCACCCTTGCGACTGAAGATCACAATGTTCCTACCTTAGATATCGATAAACCCATCGCAGATCCCGTGTCACGTTTACAGGTCGACACATTGCGCAAGAACTGCCAAGAATTCGGCGTACGTATCCACTCACTTGGGGATGTTGAGCAAGGAATTGTTCACGTAGTTGGACCTCAATTAGGACTTACACAACCAGGCATGACAATTGTCTGCGGTGACTCACACACTTCAACTCATGGAGCTTTTGGCGCGTTGGCATTCGGCATCGGAACCAGCGAAGTAGAGCATGTCCTTGCGACCCAAACTCTTCCACTTGCGAAGCCAAAAACGATGGCTATCAACGTTGAAGGATCTCTCAAACCAGGAGTCACGAGTAAGGACATCATCCTTGCGATCATCGCCAAGATCAGTACCGGTGGCGGCCAAGGTTATGTCCTTGAGTATCGAGGCAGCGCTATCCGCGCGTTATCCATGGAAGCGCGTATGACAATCTGCAATATGTCGATTGAAGCTGGCGCGCGCGCTGGTCTCATCGCTCCAGATGCAACGACTTTTGAATACATCAAGGGTCGCCCTCATGCTCCCCAAGGAGCGGACTGGGATGCCGCAATAAGTTATTGGCAGACTCTCAAGAGCGATGATGACGCAGTCTTTGATAAAGAGATTTATTTGAATGCAGATGAACTCTCGCCATTCGTGACGTGGGGGACCAACCCAGGACAAGGTATTCCACTCAATGAAGCGGTTCCAGCTCCTGATTCTTTTACAGATATGGAAGAGCGAACTGCCGCAGAACGCGCTCTTGCATATATGGATCTTGTTGCCGGCACGCCGATGAAAAATATCAAGATTGACACGGTTTTCTTGGGTTCATGTACTAACGGCAGAATCGAAGATCTCCGAGCGGCAGCAGCGATTATCAAAGGCAAGAAAGTAGCGTCAAATACTCGCATGATGGTGGTTCCAGGTTCCGCACGAGTGCGTCTGCAGGCGGAATCAGAAGGTCTCGATAAAGTATTTTTGGATGCAGGTGCAGAATGGCGAAGCGCTGGTTGCTCGATGTGCTTAGGAATGAATCCTGACCAACTCAAGCCAGGAGAGCGTTCAGCCTCGACCAGCAATAGAAATTTTGAAGGACGCCAAGGTAAAGGCGGTCGAACTCATCTTGTGAGCCCTCTTGTTGCAGCGGCGACTGCGATACGTGGCACCCTCTCGTCGCCGGCAGATTTGTAGGAGAGAACCATGGAAAAATTTACTTCTCACTCTGGAACGGGTATCCCACTTCGTAGAAGTAATGTCGATACTGACCAGATCATTCCTGCCGTGTACTTGAAACGAGTGACCCGTTCTGGATTTGAAGATGGTCTCTTTGCGGCCTGGCGCAGCGATCCGGAGTTCGTGCTCAATCAACCGCAATACAAATCTGCCACGGTCTTGGTAGCTGGAGTGGATTTCGGCACCGGATCCTCGCGCGAGCACGCAGTCTGGGCCCTGCAGAATTACGGCTTTAAGGTTGTTATTTCCAGCCGATTTGCCGACATTTTTAGAGGCAATTCTCTCAAAGGCGGATTACTCACTGTCATTCTGCCCCAGGCCGAAATTGAGAAGCTATGGGCTGCTATTGAAAACAACCCAGCGATGACGATTACGGTCGATCTGGAGAGCAAGACCGTCGCCTATGAAAATGAGCGAATTTCCTTTGATTTAGATGATTACACCCGCTGGAGATTGATGGAAGGCCTCGATGACATCGGTCTGACAATGAGAAATCTTGGTGATGTCGAGAAATTCGAGGAAAAACGCGCGAATTTCAAGCCAAAAACGCTTCCTGTCTTGTCATAACACTCATTTTCGCCCGACTCTCAACCTTTAATTGAGGGTTTTTTACGCATAAAAATTGAAGATTTCTAATCTTCATCAAATTTAATTCTTTGCGACACACCGAGCGCGATGCGAGAAATCACTGTTTTTTCTGCGTAAATTAATTCGCAGGTTAAGCAAACGCTTAACTTTACGCGTAAATAAGGGGATTAAATGAACAAGACCCAGTTCATTGCTTCGTTGGCTCCACATTTCAACGGAAGCAAGAAAGAGGCAGCACACGCTGTAGAAATCGTTTTCGATTCCATCGTGCGCAATATCCACAAAGGCGAAGATGTAACAATCAACGACTTCGGTAAGTTCAAGAAGGTTGATCGTAAAGCTCGTAAGGGTCGTAACCCTTTCACTGGCGAGACGATCCAGATCAAAGCGAGCAAGAAAGTTCGCTTCCTCCCAGCCAAGGCGCTGAAGGAAGTTGTTTCCGGCGCTCGTAAATTGGCTCCAGCTCCAAAGCCAGCTCCAGTCGTCAAGCCTGTAGCGAAGAAAGCAGCAAAGAAGAAGGTTGCCAAGAAGGCTCCCAAGAAGGCTGCGAAGAAGGGCAAGAAGAAGTAAAAATCTTCTGTTATTTAAGGGCCATGCTTATACGCGTGGCCCTTATTTTTTGGGCTTAGGCTTCAACCATGACTTCCGTGGATTCACGCGTTTCATATGAACCACCGCAAGGTAAGCCACTTGGCACAAATCCTTGGTTTCGTTTTGGCGCGGCGGTTCTGCGGCCGATTCTCAATCTCATCATCAAAAAGGATTGGCGCGGAAGCGAGAAACTACCCCAAAGCGGGGCCGCCATCGTGGTCTGTAATCATCTTTCATATGTAGACCCTTTAACTTTCACACATTTTCTCTACAACAATGGACGCGCTCCACGCTATCTCGGAAAAGAATCTGTATTTCGAGTGCCCATCATTGGCACGGTAATCAAGGGCGCAGGACAGATTCCAGTATCGCGCGAATCCAAAGATGCGGTCAAAGGTCTTGAACATGCGATCGCAGTTTTAAAGGCAGGGCACTTGCTTGGTGTGTATCCCGAAGGAACATTAACTCGGGATGAGAATCTCTGGCCGATGCGAGCCAAAACTGGCGTTGCTCGTCTGGCGCTCATTACTGGCGCGCCGGTTTATCCCTGCGCCTCGTGGGGACCAGAAAAAGTTCTACCTCCATACAGCAAGAGATTACATATATTTCCGCGCACAAAAGTTTCAGTTCTGATGGGCGATCCGGTCGATCTTTCACGGTGGCAGGGAAAACATGAAGACCCCAAAGCGATTGAAGAGGCGGCCGAACACATCATGGATCGCATTACCTCGCTTCTAGAAACACTACGAAATGAGAAAGCACCAGCAGTGCGTTTTGATCCAAAGAAATCAGATCTGCCACGAATTGGTAATTATAAGAAAGCACAGCGTAAGGCACGTAAATGAAAGTCACAGTCCTTGGTTCGGGGCAATGGGGCACAACGCTGGCTCAAGTCTTGTGCGATGCTGGAAATGATGTTCTGATCTGGGGCAGAAATCAATCTGTCGTCGATGAAATAAACAACGTTCACACAAACCAGAAGTCGCTTCCAGCGCTGGTTTTGCCCACAAAACTTCGCGCTACTTCAGATATTGCCGCTGCGTTGCAGCACTCGGAAATGACAGTGCTTGCGATTCCAGCCCAATCACTTCGAGAGAATCTCCAGAGCTGGAAAACCTTGATCCCTAAGGAGATCCCCATAGTCTCGTCGCTCAAAGGTATTGAGGTTGCGACTCAAAAAAGAATGACAGAAGTAGTCGTTGATGTTTTGGAGATGCCCGAAAATAAACTTGCAATCATCACTGGTCCCAACCTGGCTCGTGAAGTAGTACTGCGACAACCCACGGGTGCTGTTGCAGCGTCGACTTCTCAAGAACTCGCTGATCTCACGGCGCAAACTTTTAGCGCTCCATATTTCCGGGTTTATACATCTAATGATGTGATTGGTTGCGAATTGGCCGGCGCAGCAAAAAATGTTATTGCGCTGGCTGTTGGAATGTCGATCGGGATGGGATTTGGCGAAAATACTCAAGCTTTGGTTATTACTCGTGGACTAAATGAGCTAACAAGATTGGGTATGGCACGCGGCGCTATGCCACTTACCTTTGTGGGCTTGGCTGGCGTTGGCGACCTGTTGGCAACGTGTGGTTCTCCGCTCTCTCGCAATCGATCTTTCGGTGAAGCGCTGGGTCGCACCGGTTCCATGGAGAACGCTCGAGCCGAAGTGCGCTCTACAGTGGAAGGTGTCGCAACTGCTAGCGCAGTAGTCGATCTTGCGCATCTCGTTGGAGTCGAAGCGCCCATCATGGAAGCAGTCAAAGATGTCGTGAGCAATACCATTAGCCCGCAACAAGCGATTGTTGGATTAATGAAGATACACACTGGAGCGGAGATTGATTACGCATGAGTAAGAAGCGCATCGCAATTATCTGCGGTGGTCGTTCCAGCGAACATCCGATTTCGTGTATTTCTGCAAAAGGCGTGCTGAGCGCAATTGATTCAACGAAATTTGAAACAACGTTGATTGGAATTACTGAAAAAGGAGCGTGGGTACAGCTCTCATCCGCAGAAGAGTTCGTTGCTGGCAACGACGGACTTCCTTATGTTCCAGAATCTGCTCCTCGAATAAGCGCTGATGTTCGCGGTTTTACTGGAGCACGTGGCGAAAAACTCAATATTGACCTGGTTTTCCCATTACTTCATGGGGCCTATGGCGAAGACGGAACTATCCAAGGATTCTTTGAAATGGCCGGAATTCCCTATGTAGGTTCTGGAGTGCTTGCTTCATCTGTAGCTATGGATAAAACATTTGCGAAACCTATTTATGCTGACTTTGGACTGAAAGTTGCTGATGGGATTACCGTCCATCAGCGTGACTGGAAAGCAAATAGAGAATTAGAGTTAGCAAAAATAATTGCGCTAGGTTTTCCAATTTTCATTAAACCAGCACGGAGTGGCTCAAGTCGCGGCACTTCTAAGGTTAAGACTGAATCGGAGATCGCGGCCGCCATTGAGGAAGCCCATCGCCATGATCCACGAGCGATGGTAGAAGTTGCAATTGTTGGACGAGAAATCGAATGCGCAGTTCTTGAGATTGATGGCAAAGCTTCCCCTTCGATCCTGGGTGAAGTTCGAGTTCATGAGCCACATGAGTTTTATGATTTTGAAGCGAAATATCTTGATGGTTCTACTTCTTTTGACATTCCAGCGAAAATTCCCGACGAAATCGCCCGCAGAATTAGCGAAGCAGCAGTTACTGCATTTGAAGCGCTGGGTTGCGAGGGTCTTGCCAGAGTAGATTTCTTTTTGACTCCGGAAAATGACATCATCATCAATGAGTTAAATACGCTACCTGGTTTCACTGAAAAATCGGTGTTTCCAATGTTATGGCAGGCCTCGGGAAAGAATTACACCGACATAATCACGCAATTATGCGAGAGCGCACTTCTTCGCTCCCAGAACGTTGTGAGATAACTGAAGTTAAATTGACGTTACCGGACAGGTCAACGTTCGAGTAATTCCGGGTACTGCTTGAACTTTTGAGAGAACCGTGCGGCCGAGATCTTCCATACTCGAAGCTTCAGCGCGCATGATGACATCGTAGGGACCGGTTACTCCCTCAGCGATTGTGACGCCGGCGATTGCCATCACTGCTTTTGTGACACTGCTGGACTTGCCAACTTCGGTCTGGATCAAAATATAAGCCTGAATCGACATTGTCATTCCATTTCATGTTGAGTTCGTGAGCCTGACCTTAGCGCATTTAGGCTAGCGTCCGTAAGTCGTGAATTGCTGAAAGAGGGTACGCACGTGCGCGAGCG
>CAZZMU010000034.1:3617-6821 GCA_964655345.1 uncultured Clavibacter sp. | reverse complement strand
ACTGCCGGACTTCGAGGTCCGCTTGGTCCTGGACCTTCGCGAATGAATCGAGCGGTGGTCACAAAAACTGCAGCTGGTATCGCGACATACATGAAACGTCATGGAATGAGCTCCGTTGTTATCGGGCGTGATGCTCGATATGGCTCGGAAGATTTCACTCGAGATACTGCAGAAATCATGATGGGGGCGGGATTCACAACGTACGTTCTCCCGCGACCGCTACCGACGCCAGTCCTTGCTTACGCAGTGAGAAATCTCAAGTGCGATGTTGGAATTATGGTGACTGCGAGCCATAACCCACCTCAAGATAATGGTTATAAAGTGTATTTAGGCGGAGTTGTTAATGGTGTGCGTTATGAAGGATCTCAAATTATCTCCCCCACTGACAGTGAGATTTCTCGAGATATTTCCGCTGTGGCGCCACTTCCTACTTTGCCACGTCGTCAAGGTTGGAAAGTTCTCGATGAAAGCCATGTCGATGCTTATATAGAAGCGACTTCACGTCTGGCCACTAAGCCTGGAACCCTCAAAGTTGTGTATTCGGCTATGCATGGAGTTGGGACTGAAACTCTTCGAAAAGTATTTGTGAGATCAGGATTTCCAGAGCCAATTCTTGTTACTGAGCAAGCTGAGCCAGATCCTGATTTCCCTACGGTGGCTTTTCCAAATCCCGAAGAACCTGGAGCCATCGATCTATCCCTAAAAAAAGCTGCCGAAGTTTCTGCAGATTTAGTTATCGCCAACGATCCAGATGCTGATCGTTGCGCCGCAGCAATAAAGGACAAATCTGGTCAATGGCGAATGCTTCGTGGTGATGAAGTCGGAGCGCTCCTCGGCGAATACATGGCCCGGAAGGCTCCAAGTAAGGAAGCTATCTTGGCTAATTCCATCGTTTCATCCTCAATCTTGAGCAAGATCGCTCGACATTACAATCTAAAATTTACCGAAACTCTCACTGGATTCAAATGGCTGGCAAAGATTCCACATCTCTGGTTTGGTTATGAAGAGGCTCTGGGTTATGCAGTTGATTCCTCATCAGTAAACGATAAAGATGGAATTAGCGCTGCGCTGGTCTTAACGCAACTTGCCACAGATTTACTAAGCGAAAAAAGAACATTGGGTGATTTACTCGAGGAGATTTGGGCTCGTCACGGTTATCACGGCACCAAGCAAATTTCAGTCAGAACTACAAATGTTTCGCAGATTGACGCGATCTTGTCGCGTTTCCGTGATCAGACTCCGTCATCCATAGGAAGATTTGCGGTGACAAAATTTGATGACCTAGAGAAGCCGACCGATGGCTTACCGCCCACAAATGGAGTGAGAATTTATCTTGCTGACAATATCCGCGTCATCGTGAGACCAAGCGGCACCGAACCAAAGATAAAGTGTTATATCGAAGTCGTCAGCAAGGATCGGGTCGAATCCGAAACTATTATCGGAGAATTAGAGAAAGAACTCCGTACCTTTCTCTCCTAGCATTCTGTAGACTCGCCGCTATGTCAGCCCAGCAATTAGTTGATGGTTCTGAACATTCGCTGCGCCGATTTCTCCAGACGTTGCCGCCTGTTGACCAGGTTGGCGCCACTGAAAGAGCTGCCATGCTCGCAACCCGAAGCATCAAAACTTCGAGTAAGAAATGGGCCATCGATATGGCTATCAGCATGGTGGACCTTACGACCCTGGAAGGAGCTGACACTCCCGGGAAAGTTCGAGCGCTCTGTTCAAAGGCAGTTCGTCCCGACCCACGAGATCTCACGGTTCCTCATGTTGGCGCTGTCTGCGTTTATAACGACATGGTTGGTATTGCTCGCGCACATCTTGATTCCATCGGTGGCGAAACTGTTCCTGTAGCCGCGGTATCAACGGCATTTCCATCGGGACGAGCATCTCGGGAAGTAAAGATTCGCGATACCAAAGATGCAATCGAATTGGGCGCCAGCGAAATAGATATGGTGATTGATCGAGGCGCATTTTTATCTGGTCGAATTGGTGAAGTTTATGAAGAGATCGTTGCTATTAAATCGATATGTGGCGATAAAGCACATCTCAAAGTAATTCTAGAAACTGGAGAACTCGTCACTCTTGATAACGTGCGAAAGGCTTCTTATCTCGCGATGGTGGCTGGTGCAGATTTTATAAAGACTTCCACAGGTAAAGTAACGCCAGCTGCAACCGCGCCTGTTGTTTTAGTCATGCTTGAAGCAGTTCGCGATTACTTTGCTACCACAGGCAATCGAATTGGTGTGAAGCCAGCCGGTGGAATCCGAACTACTAAAGATGCAATAAAGCAATTGGTACTGGTCAACGAAATTGCTGGTCCGGAATGGCTTGATCCCTCGCTATTTCGAATTGGCGCCAGCGCGCTTCTTAATGATCTACTCATGCAGCGGATGAAAATGGCTACTGGCAGATATTCGAGCTCGAATTATGTTACGGTGGATTGATCATGAGTGCGACTAATAACGGATTTGAGTACGCACCTGCGCCTGAATCGCGGGCAATAGCGGCAATTCAGAAAGAATATGGATTGTTTATCAACGGAAAATTCGTTGCGCCACATAGTAAGAAGAGATTTGAAAGCATCAATCCAGCAACAGAAGAGACTCTTTCAAAAATCTCCTTTGCTGATGAAGTAGATGTCGATAAGGCAGTCAAAGCAGCTCGAAGCGCATATGTGAAAGTGTGGTCAAAGCTCAGCGGAAAAGAGCGAGCAAAGTATCTCTTCCGTATCGCTCGGTTACTTCAAGAGCGTTCGCGTGAATTCGCTGTTGTTGAATCGCTCGATAACGGAAAGCCCATTCGTGAAACTCGTGATGTCGATATTCCACTTGCTGCTGCACATTTCTTCTATCACGCAGGCTGGGCGGACAAACTCGAGTTTGCCGGATTTGGATCATCCCCCAAAGCGCACGGAGTCGTGGGTCAAGTAATTCCTTGGAACTTCCCGCTCTTGATGTTGGCGTGGAAGATTGCTCCTGCTCTTGCCACTGGAAATACCGTTGTTCTGAAACCTGCAGAGACCACGCCACTTACAGCACTTCTCTTTGCAGAAATATGTCAGCAAGCAGACTTACCTGCTGGTGTCGTCAACATCATCACAGGTGACGGTCGAACTGGAAGCGCCCTGGTTAAACATCCTGGGATCGACAAGATTGCATTTACTGGCTCGACTGAAGTTGGAAAGTTGATCGCCACGAGCGT
>CAZZMU010000034.1:0-3517 GCA_964655345.1 uncultured Clavibacter sp. | reverse complement strand
CAAATCTGGTCAGCTCCATGTGATTTACCAGATCGCGGTTTCTGGTTTGCTCCAACGCTCTTCACCGGCGTGACCCAGGCCCATCGCATCGCCCGCGAAGAAATTTTTGGTCCCGTGCTTTCCGTTCTTACCTTTAGAACTCCGCAAGAAGCAATCGAAAAGGCAAACAACTCGCCATTTGGATTATCAGCAGGTGTGTGGACCGATAAAGGTTCTCGCATCCTCTGGGCTTCCAACCAACTCAAAGCTGGCGTGATTTGGGCAAATACTTTTAATAAGTTTGATCCTGCTAGCCCATTCGGTGGCTATAAAGAGTCAGGGTGGGGTCGCGAAGGTGGACGACATGGACTTTCTTCATATATCAAGGGAGCTCACTCATGAGACTTGATGTGAAAAAGACCTACAAACTATTTATCGGTGGCGCATTCCCTCGAAGCGAATCAGGTCGTTCGTATCAGATACAAGATACAAAGCGGAACTTCATCGCTAATCCTGCTCAAGCATCTCGAAAAGATTTACGTGACGCAGTTCTTGCCGCGAAAAATGCTCATTCGCAATGGAGTAGCGCTACTGCCTACAACCGAGGACAGATTCTTTATCGCATTGCAGAAATCATGGAAGGAAGAAGCGACCAATTCGTCGCTGAAATCATGGCTCTTGAGGGCGCCACACCTAAGGCGGCGCTCAAACAAGTTCAGGAAGCAATCGATACCTGGGTTTGGTACGCGGGGTGGACCGACAAAATATCTAGCACTGCGGGAAGCACAAATCCGATCGCTGGACCGTATTACAACTTTACGATTCCCGAACCACTTGGTGTGGTGGGAATTTTTGCAGAACAAAAATCTTCACTTCTTGGCGTCGTTCGTGGGTTGGCACCCGTACTTGCCTCAGGTAACTCCGCTGTAGTCGTCGCAAGTGAGAGACGCCCGTTGCCAGCAATCACGCTCTCTGAGTGTTGCGCAACTTCAGATGTTCCAGCTGGAGTCATCAATATTCTCACAGGCGTTACAAGCGAACTATCTCCTTGGATGGCATCTCACATGGAAGTTGATGGAATTGATATCTCAGGATTGGATCCCAAGAGCGATGCCGACATACGTAAATCTGGAACCGAAAATCTAAAACGGATCCATAGATTCAAGAGTGAAAACTCTCCTGATCGAATCTTGTCTTTCATGGAATACAAGACGGTGTGGCACCCAATCGGGATTTAATTAACCTGCAATTTTTGCAAAACCTGGCTTAACAATCTCTTCAATAATGTTTAACCGTTCTTCAAAGGGAATGAAGGCGCTCTTCATGGCATTCACAGTAACTCGCTGTAAATCTGTGAACGTCCAACCAAACGCCTCCACTAATTGATGCATTTCATTGCTCATTGAAGTACGCGACATCAATCGATTATCAGTATTGACAGTTACTCGAAAACGCAATTTCGATAACTTTCCAATGGGGTGTTCAGCAATTGTTGATGCCGCACCGGTCTGGAGATTTGAAGTCGGACAAATCTCTAATGGGATACGACGATCCCGAATGTATGCGGCTAGTCTTCCCAGTCTTGGCTCAGCGCCGCTGAAATCAATATCATCAATAATGCGCACTCCGTGCCCCAAGCGCTCAGCGCCGCAATATTGAATTGCCTCCCAAATTGAAGGTAATCCATAGGCTTCACCAGCATGTATTGTGAAATGAGCGTTCTCTCGACGTAAATATTCAAAAGTTTGTAGTTGATTCGTAGGAGGGAAACCATCTTCTGGTCCTGCGATATCGAATCCAACAACTCCTTTATCGCGGTATTTCACTACCGCTTTTGCCGCATCACGATCACGGTGATTTTGGCGAAGTGCGCAGAGAATTGACTCCACTCGAATCGTGTGACCCTCACTTGCTGCAATCTCTTCACCTTGTTTGTAACCTTCAAGAGTCGCCTCAACGACTTTATCGATACTTAAACCACCAGAGGTGAATAGTTCTGGGGCGCCACGAACTTCGGCATATACAACTCCATCGCGCGCTAGATCAATGACGCACTCTCGTGCCACTCGAATGAGGTCTTCCCGTCGTTGCATAACCGCGATAGTGTGATCAAAAGTCTCAAGATATCTAACTAGAGAACCTGAATTACAAGATTCAGCAAACCAATCAGCAAGCGCCTCAGGATCAGTGGTCGGTAATTTTTCATAGCCGATCTCTTCAGCAATATCGATGATGGTTTGTGGTCGTAGACCACCATCCAAGTGATCATGAAGTAATGCTTTAGGAAGAGCGACAATCTCCTCTAAATGTGGCTTCCGATCCAAAGAACTCATGCGTCGATTCGAGTTACAACAAGTGGTAGTCGTGGCGCGACATAGCCGTCATCTGAAATCGTGACCGCACCATGTAGCGCTTCTTTCGCCCGAAGAAAACGTGAGCTCTCATCGGTATGCAAAGTAAATAATGGCGCACCTGCCGAAATCTTTGCTCCGGGCTTGGCATGGATTTCAATTCCAGCGCCGGCTTGAACTTTTTCACCTTGACGCTCTCGACCCGCGCCGAGTCGCCATGCGCTTACGCCGACTTTTAGCGCATCCATCGATGCAATAGTCCCGGATTTCTCAGCGGTTATTACTTCTTTTTCGCGGGCTGTTGGAAGCGGCGCATCTGGATCTCCACCTTGCGCTGAAATCATCGCTCGCCATTTGTCCATTGCACTTCCATCTTTGAGCGCTACTGCTGGATCTTTAGCATTAAGTACTCCCGCCGCATCGAGCATTTCCCGTGCCAATAAGATTGTTAATTCGACAACGTCATCTGGTCCGCCACCGGCAAGAACATCGATGGATTCACGGACCTCTAGAGCGTTACCAGCAGTTAATCCCAGGGGAACATCCATTGCAGTAACCAGTGCTCGAGTTTTTACTCCAGCACGAGTTCCCAACGCCACCATCGTGCGCGCTAATTCTTCAGCGCGTTTCGGGTCAGACATAAAAGCGCCACTTCCAGTTTTTACATCCAATACAAGCGCACTTGTGCCTTCAGCAATTTTCTTCGACATGATTGATGAAGCGATGAGTGGGATTGCTTCTACTGTTGCAGTGACATCGCGGAGTGCATATAACTTCTTATCCGCCGGAGCGAGCCCAGCACCAGCTGCGCAAATCACAGCGCCAACTTCCTTGAGAACTTGAAGCATTTCTGAGTTGCTCAGCGCTGCACGCCAACCTGGAATCGCTTCTAATTTATCTAACGTTCCACCTGTGTGCCCAAGACCGCGACCTGAAAATTGTGGGACTGCTGCGCCACATGCAGCAACAAGTGGAGCAAGTGGCAATGTAATCTTGTCGCCAACGCCACCCGTTGAATGCTTATCAACGGTCGGAATTGTTAATTCATTCCATGACATACGCTCGCCACTTTTAATCATGGCATCAGTCCAACGTGAAATTTCGCGCGCATTCATTCCGTTGAGCAATATCGCCATCAAGAGCGCCGACATCTGTTCATCTGCCACAACGCCACGTGTGTAGGCGTC
>CAZZMU010000033.1:0-6970 GCA_964655345.1 uncultured Clavibacter sp. | reverse complement strand
TGTTGCCGATGCTGATGAAATTCCCGAAGGCGAAGATCATGGCGGCGTTGTCACATTGATGACTTTGCATACTGCAAAAGGACTTGAGTTCCCAACAGTTTTCTTAAGCGGAATGGAAGAAGGAGTATTTCCTCATTCCCGCACTTTAGGTGAGAAGAAGGAATTAGAAGAGGAACGTCGATTAGCGTACGTTGGTCTTACTCGCGCCCGACAAAGACTTTACTTATCGCGCGCTGAGTACCGTTCGTCATGGGGCGCGCCAAATTACAATCCACCATCCCGATTCCTTGATGAAATTCCAGAAAACTTGATTGACTGGAATAAGAGCGAAAGTGGATTCATTAATCCACCCATAACCCGGAAAAAATTTGCTCCACCGCCACTTCCGAAAGCAACTGGGAAGCAATCACATACTCTGCAACTTGCTATCGGAGATCGCGTCTCACATGACACTTTTGGGTTAGGTACTGTGATAGCAGTCTCAGGTTCAGGGGATAAATCAGAAGCAACAATCAATTTTGGTAGCTACGGAGATAAGCGTTTGTTGCTCCGATATGCACCAGTAGATAAGTTATGACCCATGGACCTTTTTGAGTATCAAGCGCGGGATCTATTTGAAGCACACGGAGTTCCAGTTCTACCAGGAGCCGTTGCCACTACCGCGCACGAAGCGAAGGTCGCCGCCGAAAAAATTGGCGGAAAAGTTGTGGTGAAAGCCCAAGTAAAGATCGGTGGCCGAGGAAAAGCTGGTGGAGTCAAACTCGCAGAAAATCCCGACGATGCTTTCGAAAAAGCACAAGCAATATTGGGTATGGACATCAAAGGCCATACCGTTCATAAAGTGATGATCGCAGCTGCTGCTCCCATTGAGAGCGAGTATTACCTAGCAATTCTTTTGGATCGAGCTGCTCGATCATTTCTCGTCATGGCATCTGTCTCAGGTGGAATGGATATTGAAGAAGTCGCCCATAAAACCCCAGAAAAATTGGCGAAAGTTCATATTGATCCCAATCTTGGAATCTCGCACGAAAGCGCTATCGAGATCGTCCGCAAAGGTGGTTTTCCTGCTGACGTCGAAAAAGGCGTAGCCGATGTACTTGTCACGCTTTGGAAAACTTTCCAATCTTCAGATGCAACTCTGGTTGAAGTTAATCCTTTGGTGAAAACTGCCGACGGTCGCATCATCGCACTGGATGGGAAAGTAACCCTTGATGACAATGCTGCCTTCAGACACCCCGATCATGAAGCTCTCATCGATCATGCCGCCACAAATCCACTTGAAGCTCTCGCTAAAGAGAAAGATCTGAATTACGTCAAGCTCGATGGCGAAGTTGGAGTGATTGGTAATGGTGCCGGGCTCGTCATGAGCACACTTGATGTGGTTGCTTATGCAGGCGAAAAATTTGGTGGCGTTAAGCCCGCAAACTTCCTCGATATTGGTGGTGGCGCATCTGCTCAAGTTATGGCCGATGGTCTTTCGATCATCCTTGGTGATCCTGCAGTTAAATCAGTTTTTGTTAATGTCTTCGGCGGCATAACTGCGTGCGATGCTGTTGCTAATGGAATTGTCCAAGCGTTGGCTATGTTGGGCGATAAGGCGACGAAGCCAATCGTGGTCCGACTAGATGGCAATAACGTGATTGAAGGTCGAAGAATTTTGAATGAAGCAAATCATCCGCTCGTCCAACAACTCGACACTATGGATGGCGCAGCTGCTCGCGCAGCAGAATTGGCGGCAAAATAATGGCGATCTTCCTCAATGAGAACACAAAAGTCATAGTTCAAGGAATGACTGGCTCAGAAGGCACCAAACACACTCGTCGCATGATTGCTAGCGGCACACAGATCGTTGGTGGTGTCACACCCGGCAAAGGCGGACAAGTCGTAGAGATTGAAGGAAGATCGCTTCCGGTTTTTAACACTGTCTCAGAAGCACTCGTTGCTACGGGCGCTAACGCATCTGTTATTTTCGTTCCACCGAAATTTGCAAAGAGTGCGGTCGTTGATGCGATTGATGCACATGTCCCATTGATTGTTGTCATTACTGAAGGAATTCCCGTTCACGATACGGCGAGCTTCTTCGCCTACGCCCAGAAAATCGGTAAGTCCCGCATTATTGGACCAAATTGTCCCGGCCTTATTAGCCCAGGTAAATCAAACATCGGGATCACACCTGCCGACATCACTGGTCCAGGAAAAATTGGTCTGGTTTCAAAATCTGGAACTTTGACCTATCAGATGATGTACGAATTAAGAGATATTGGTTTTACTACAGCAGTCGGAATTGGCGGCGACCCAGTTATTGGCACGACCCATATTGATTGCCTCAAAGCGTTCCAAGAAGATCCAGAAACTGAAGCAATCGTGATGATTGGTGAAATTGGTGGTGATGCTGAAGAGCGCGCTGCAGCTTTCATCAAAGAGAATGTCACTAAACCAGTTGTCGGCTACGTCGCAGGTTTCACTGCCCCAGAAGGCAAAACCATGGGCCACGCCGGCGCAATCGTTTCTGGCTCATCAGGTACTGCTGAAGCAAAGAAAGTAGCGCTGGAGGCCGCAGGAGTTAAAGTTGGAAAAACTCCAAGTGAAACTGCCCAACTTCTTCGAGCGATACTCAAAGGCTAAGAGCGCCCCATGCCTGCTCTTCTGCTTGTAAGTTTTAAACAAGCAGTACGGAGCACAACGTTAATTATTCTGCCGCTCTCGTTTATCTCTCTTGTTGCGTGGGCGACCGCTGGAAGTTCTACTGGAAATACCGCCGATCCACTTCGTGCCGCAATTTGGTTCTTTCTGATTGCCCATCACGTTCCACTAGATCTTGCCTTTTCCAATAATTCGATTAGTGGCGCGCTCACTTTCTTTCCCCTCGGAGCGTTAATAATTCCCTATCTTGCAATCAAGAGCGGCTATAAGCGATTAACTCAGGATCGTGATGTATCAACACTGCGAAACAAGCGTGCTCTAGTGTTCTCGTTATCTCTTACATATGCTTTTTTTGGGACCATCATTTCGCTTTTTGCCACAGGTTCAACCGTAAATGCTCCTTGGTACTTGGTTTTTCCGATCTTATTTATGGTCGCAGCAGTCTCAGGATTTCTTAGCGCGCAGCTGCTTCCAAATCACGGAATTCAATTGCCCTGGCAACGAGCACTTCGCGCTTCATGGATAACCGTAATAGCCCTCACTGGATTTGGGGGACTCGTCTTTGCTCTCTCATTAGCTTGGCATTTTTCAACGGTACTTAAACTCACACAAGTCATTGAACCTGGAGTCTTTGGTGGTCTCGCTTTTCTTGCAGTTCAAGTTCTCTATCTCCCAAACTTTGCCGTCTCATCGCTGAGCTATCTTGCCGGAAGCGGAATCGTGATCGGTTCGGGCTCATGGCTCAATCCATTTGTGCATCGCATCGATGAAATTCCAGCTGTTCCGTTGTTAGGTGGGTTACCCATTAATACTCATCCTTATATGGCGCTACTGATTGGTGGACTGATCTGCGTAGGAGCCATTCTTGCTCGCTACGGCAGACAGATGTACTCGAATGATCTGGACTTTAGACAATTTCTATTTTCTGCAATTGGCTTTATTGGACTCTTAATCTTGATTATTGCTCGCATATCAAGTGGAGAATTGCTCTCATCAAATCTCGCTTCTGTTGGTCCACAATGGTGGTTGATGCCAATAGTGATTACTGCAGAGATTTTTATTGGGGCAGGTTTATTTATTTATGTTCCAATTCTGATCAGAAAAATACGAGAGTCTCGAAATGTCACGACGCAAGATAAATAGAGCGCTGATTTCGGTCTCGGATAAGACCGGCCTTCTATCTCTTGCCCAGGCGTTGGTTAAACACCACGTAGAAATAATCGCCAGTGATGGAACGGCTGAATATTTACGAGAACATGAAATCATGGTGAGTACCGTTTCTGAATTAACTGGTACCTCAGAATTACTTAATGGAAAAGTTAAGACACTCAATCCGGCGATTCATGCTGCAATCTTGGCCAATCCCGACGATGCCTCTGAGGTCAAGCAGCTCGGAGCAATCGCTCCGATTGATGCTGTAATAGTGAACTTATATCCGCTTCCGGGATTTGATATTGGTGGTCCAGCCTTAATTCGAGCGGCGGCTAAAAATTCAATGTATGTCACCGTTCTTACTGAACCAACTCAATATGAGGCCTTCATTTCAACGCTAACAACGGGCACATCTACAGAAGAACGCAAAACATTGGCGCTCCAAGCTCTCATTACGACTGCTGAATACGATTTAAGGCTGGCCGCTGAACGTGGCGTGCAATTGCGCTATGGCGAGAATCCTCACCAAGGCGCGACATTGCTCTCTCGTTCTTCTGGCGTAGCTGGCGCGCGAGTCTTGCAAGGTAAAGCAATGTCTCTTAATAATTATGTTGATCTTGATGCAGCCTGGACGATTGCGCTAGAAAATCCGAACAGCGCAGTCATCATCAAGCATGGAATTCCAACCGGTGTTGCTTGTCGACCCTTGGTTACTGAAGCGTATACAGCTGCGATTGCATCTGATCCGATATCTGCCTTCGGGGGAGTTGTTGCGTTGAATCATGAAGTTGATGAACAATGTGCGCGAGCCATAACCGAACGATTCACCGAAGTTGTTGCGGCCTTATCTTTCACGGACGATGCCCTAAAAATTCTTGCCACGAAATCTGCGCTACGAGTTGTTGAAATTCCACGCCTAAAAAATCACTCCATGGACATATCTGCTATTTCTGGTGGTTATCTGATTCAAACTTCGGATTCGATCACGAGCCCAGCTGATGATCCTCATGCTTGGAAATTAATGTCAGGTGAACCAGTCAAACCAGAACATCTTGACGATTTACATTTCGCGTGGAGAGTTGTGGCCCGCACTCGCAGCAATGCAATTGTTGTGGCTCATTCACAATGCACAATTGGAATCGGCGCCGGAAATGTTAATCGCCTTGATGCAGCACGCTCAGCAATTCACGCTGCTCGCACCCATCATCCCGAAAAATTGCAGTACAGCGTCGCAGCAAGCGATGCATTCTTCCCTTTTCCTGATGCGCTTGAAATATTGGCAGAGGCTGGCATTACAGCGATTGTCCAACCTGGCGGAAGTATCAACGATGGCGCGGTTATTGAAGCGGCTCGTAAAGCGGGAATCTCCATGTACTTCACTGAAATTCGACATTTTTCACATTAGTCTCACAAACGATTTAGACTAGGCATCATGACAGCGCTGATTCTTGATGGAAAGAAGTGCGCCGCCAATATCAAAGCCGAACTCACACACCGAATAGCTGCCCTGGCCAATAAGCCAGGCTTAGGAACCATCCTGGTGGGGGACGATGCGGGTTCACACGCATATGTCAATGGCAAGCATCGGGATTGCGCCGAAGTTGGTATCCAATCAATCCGAATTGATTTACCGGCTAGCGCTTCACAAAAAGATGTCTTGGCTGCTATTTCTGAACTTAACAACTCGAAAGAATGCACTGGATATATTGTTCAACTTCCACTTCCACATCACATCGATGCCCACGTAATTCTTGATGCTATTGATCCACAGAAAGATGCAGATGGATTACATCCGCTCAATTTAGGAAAGTTAGTCACAGGACAGAAAGCCCCTCGACCCTGTACCCCACAAGCGATTGTTGAGTTGTTGCAACGAAATGAAATCTCACTTTCTGGAAAAGATGTCACCATCATTGGACGTGGCTTGACTGTGGGACGACCGCTATCAATCTTGCTTTCACATCGAGACATCAACGCCACGGTAACCGTGGTCCATACCGGTACTCGCGATCTTCAATCTCACACAAAGAAAGCTGATGTCGTAATAGCAGCGCTTGGAAAAGCACATTTCCTTCATGGGGCAATGGTGAAGCCCGGAGTGGTTGCCGTCGATGTTGGCATCACTCGCACCGCACGCGGTTTACAAGGTGATTTTCATCCAGATATTGCTGGAGTTGCCTCTGCATACTCACCAATGCCCGGAGGTGTGGGTCCGATGACTCGAGCCATGTTGCTCCAAAATCTTGTGGAATTGGCCGAACGTTGATCGCAAAACGTGCGTCATATTTTCTCGCCTTCTCCGGAGTTGTTCTTGGAGCCCTGGCGACAGTTCGGATTGGTGCGATAGTGGTTGCTATAGCTACTGCACTATTCATTGCCCCTGATTTTCGCCAGGCGCGCACCATCGAAAAGATAGTTCCCATCGCTCTGATTGTGTCGCTCATAACAATCGCATTGGCGCTGCCCCGACGCTAGAAGGTAGGTTTCGCGCCATGAGTAGAACTGGAAAAGTAACCGTGGTCGGTGCCGGTTTTTATGGTTCCACCACTGCGCTCCGTTTAGCTGAATACGACATTTTTGAAACTGTCGTTCTCACCGATATCGTTGAAGGAAAGCCAGAAGGGCTTGCGCTCGATATCAATCAATCACGATCCATTGAAGGTTTTGAAACCAAAGTAGTCGGCGCAACGACTACGGCTGACGGCAAAGGTTATGAAGCGACTGCTAACTCTGATGTTGTAGTCATAACTGCTGGTCTTCCACGTAAACCTGGCATGAGCCGTATGGACTTGATCGGAGTTAATGCTGGAATTGTTCGCGGCGTCGCAGAAAATATTGCGAAACATTCACCTAATGCGGTTTTGATTGTTGTATCAAATCCACTCGATGAAATGACAGCGCTGGCACAAATCGCATCGAAGTTTCCACGTCATCGCGTAATGGGACAGGCTGGAATGCTTGATACTGCTCGCTTCACTCATTTTGTTGCCGAGAAACTGAACGTTCCTGTTGCCTCTGTTAGGACTCTTACTTTGGGAAGTCATGGCGACACGATGGTTCCCGTTCCAAGTCGTTGTACTGTGGATGGAAAACCGCTTTCGGACAAACTTAGCGCCACAGAAATCGAAGAACTCGTAACCCGAACTCGCAATGGTGGTGCAGAAGTTGTTGCTCT
>CAZZMU010000032.1:4043-7201 GCA_964655345.1 uncultured Clavibacter sp. | reverse complement strand
TCTTTGAGGAGAACTGCGACCCAGAAAATCGGAAGCGAGAAAAGAAGAAATGCTACGAATGTCATCGCGTAGTCGAATCGAGAATATTGGCGAAGCGCGGTGATAATTCCAATAGAAATTCCAAGCACGATGGCGATTACAGTCGCGCCAGCCACAAGTCGAAATGTTGTGGGGATTGCCTGTGCGATCATTTCCGATACTTGTTGACCAGTGCGAGATTCGCCGAAATCTGCTCGACCAGCGAAAATTCCGAGTACGCCCCGAAGCCAGATGAAATATCGAAGTGGGGGTGGAACATCAAGTCGAAGCTCACGAGTTAAAGTGATGATCTGTTGCTTAACATTTGGTTCTCGGCTGGTTCGTAGGGCTTCTAACGGATCGCCCGAGATTGCAGCCAAGTTATAGAGAATGTAGCTCGAGCCAAAGAGAATAACGACAAGGACGCCGAGACGACGCGCTATGTAGGCGAACATGCTCTCGACCCCTTCCTAATAAAGTGCTTAATCATAGAGAAGTGGCGCTAAAAGTTTCTTTAGCGCCACCCCTCAGACACGTTTTTGCGTGCCTTAATTACTTACTTAGTTGAAGTACCAATCCCATAGATTCCACACCAAGTTTGGTGAGAATGGAGATGGATCAACACCCTGCAGCTTGGCATTTACGCCGTTTGCTGATGGGTGCTGGAAGATTGGAAGAGTTACAGCATCCTTCATCAACTCTTGATCAACCTTGAGGAAGCGATCGGTGATCTGAGCCGCTGTAAGCGGTTTCGAACCAAGCTCCTTGTAGATTGCATCAATTGTCTTGTTGGAGTAGCCATAATCGTTGGCTTGAGTTTCATAAGTTCCTACGTTTCCAGACTGGAACGCAGCGCTCTTCACCCAAGCAAAGAATGCAGCATCGTACTTGCTGTCAGAAAGGAAGCTTGACCATCCTGATGTAGGAGTTGTGTCAACATCAAATCCTGCTTTTGCAAGTTCTGCTTTAACAAGTGCAGCTTGTGCAACACGACGTGCGTTGCTTGGCTGACCGAAGAGCAACTTAACCTTGACTGAGCCAGAACCAGCTGCTGCGCTTGGGTAATACTTCTTAACCAATGCAAGAGCCTTAGCAGTTCTTTCCGCTTGTGTTCCTGCGGTGAACTTGCTGACGCCTGACTTAGAAACGATCTCCTTGTAATTAGGTTCGCTTGGGAAAACCATGAGCGAGTTCATCAATGGCGCTGTCGCGTTAATTGGCTTGATGATCTTTTCCATGATCTCTTCGCGTGGATAAGCAAGAAGGAATGCAGTACGAAGATCTACTGCCTGTTGGCCGTTTCCAGCAAATGGACCGTTGTAAGTTGATTGAGTTCCATATGCAGGACCAACGCGGAGGTCGATGTGCTCGTATACAGCTTGAGCGCCACCGATAACCTTCACAGCTGGTGCCATTGACTTGAGCAACGCAACTGCGTCAGCTGTTGGCTGACCGGCATAAACATCAACTTCACCATTCTTTAGTGCTTGTGCAGCAGCAGTTCCATCGCCAATAACCTTGAACACAACAGTCTTAAGGCTCTTCACCTTTGGACCGGAGTTGTACTTAGGGTTACGAACCATGGTTACGGCGCCATTTGGAACAGCGGTCTTCACCATGAATGGACCATTACCTACGAGAAGAAGTGGGTTGGTTGATTCATCAACTTTGTTGATGTTGTAATCAGATGACCAGATCTTGCCGATAGCAGCAAGGTTCTTCTTGTTATAGGTGTTGAAGTACTTGAGGAAGCGCTCGCGAGCTGCATTATTTGCAGCAACAGGCTGAAGTTCCGTCTTTCCTTCTGCCATGAGTACCAAAGTGTGTACTGGTGAAACGCCAGGAGCAAGCAAACGCCAGTCTGGGACAGCAGTATCAAACTCGTAGGTTACTGACATCTTGTCAGCAGAAAGTTGTGGCAAACCAACGATGTGCTCATCGTAGATTCCGCCGTATCCAGATGAATCGAATGCTGGAGTTACTTCTGAATCTCCTGGATCGCCAAGTCCTGCAATAACTGAGTACTGGGCGGTTGAAAGAATATGTGAGAGGAGTAGATCGACACCATTGATGGGTGTTCCATCTGACCAAACACGTCCAGGCTTAAGTGTGTACTGGACTTTGAAAGGGTTCTTGCTGACAACTTTGTAAGTTCCAAGAACTGTGTTGTCAATGAGAGTTGCCTTATTGTTGTAATAATTGAAACCCATTCCAGACAAATAAGCTACGTCCACGTTGAACGTAAGGTTCTTATTTGTAACTGAAGGATTCAAACCGGTGAGCGCATTGCTCTGTACGATTGAAACGGTGGTCTTTGGTGCTGCTTGAGCTGGACCAACCAACCCTGCAACAAGACCTGCCGCTGCAGTCGCAGCGATAGCAAGACGCACTGTGCGTGTTACCTTCATTTATTCTCCTAGTGATAAAAAAGAACTAGGTATGAGAAGTCGACTAATCCCACACTTCGTTCTAAGGTGGCGAGAGTCTGCCCTATTTGTGTGCTTTCTTTCAATCTGTAGATATGTGAACTTTCGTTATAAAAGCCACCTCTGCAGGCGGGTTTCCTTGAGATATCGCTACTTCCGGCCCTCAGATCGGGCCTGCTCTATGCGCGAGGTGGTCAATCGTGGAGTAGCGAAGAAAACCAGGATGAAGCCCAAGATGGCCGATAGAAAATATGGAGAACGCAGAGCAAAATCTCGATTCACCGAATTTTCCAGAACATCGACGAGCGCTCCACCCACCAGAGTCCCGATTGGAATACTCCCCCAAGCAAAAAATCTATACACGCTATTTACTCGACCCAGAAGTTCAGTAGGGATAATGCTTTGACGAAGCGAAACTGTAATGACATTCCACAGCACTGCAAAAACAGTGGTGAGCGCACTTAGTATCCAGAAGATCTGCCAACTTGATGTCAGTCCCAAAATTACACTTGTGATAGGCCCAGAAATCAAAACGAGAAATAGTGACGGGCCACTTCCAATTCGCGCCGAAATCTTTGGGCCGAGTATCCCGCCCAATGTACCCCCGATTGCTCCCGCAGTCCCAAGAAGTGCAAAGACGAAAACTGACGTATTGAGTATTTCTTGCGCGAAGAGAATGAAGGTTGCTGCAGTAAGAGCTCCAATGCCGTTGAG
>CAZZMU010000032.1:2665-3943 GCA_964655345.1 uncultured Clavibacter sp. | reverse complement strand
CCCAAATTACTTGTGGAGTGAGCAACCCATAAGCGCCAATAATCTCTACCGAGAGGTTGGTTTTTAGACCGCTCTTTTCTCTTGAATTTCACCTCGAAACTTTATCCCATCAACGCAACTGAATTGCTTCGAGCTCAAGGAGCGAGTTCAATGGAGCGCTATGACTTTCTCTTTCCAGATTGAAAGCACGATTCCTGGACGCCTTGGTCGCACTGGAACTATCTCAACTCCTCATGGCGCCATTCAAACGCCAGCATTCATTCCCGTTGGCACCAAAGCCACAGTGAAGTCAGTCTTGCCAGACTCGGTTTCTGACATTGGTGCGCAAGCCGTTTTGGCCAATGCATATCACCTTTATCTTCAACCCGGTCCAGATATTTTGGATGAAGCGGGCGGACTTTCGACATTTATGAATTGGAATAAACCAACATTTACAGATAGCGGTGGATTCCAAGTAATGTCTCTTGGCGTTGGATTTAAAAAGGTCATTGATATGGGTGGTGACTCCCTTAATTCTGATGATGTTATCGCTGAAAAACGTGAACGTCTGGCCCATGTCGATGATGATGGAGTCACTTTCAAATCACATCTCGATGGATCGATGCATCGATTTACTCCTGAAATCTCAATGCAGGTACAACACAAAATCGGAGCCGACATCATGTTCGCCTTCGATGAGCTCACCACGCTTCATAACACTCGAAAATATCAAGAGCGATCTCTCGAACGCACTCGGCTCTGGGCGCTTCGTTGTTTAGATGAACACCACAGACTTACCGAAATACGTGCCACAAAGCCCTACCAGGCGCTCTTTGGAGTTTTGCAAGGGGCTCAATATGAAGATTTACGTCGCAAAGCTGCGCGCGACCTTGGCGCGATGGAATCTTCCGGAATTCAATTTGATGGATTTGGAATGGGTGGAGCGCTGGATAAGTCCATGTTGGGAACTATCGTGAGTTGGATGACTGAAGAGCTGCCAATCAATAAGCCCCGACACTTGCTGGGGATTGGCGAACCTGCAGATTTATTCGCCGGAGTCGAAAACGGCGCAGACACATTTGATTGCGTAGCACCTACCCGTGAAGCACGCACCAGCGCCGTCTATTCAAAGACCGGCCGATTCAATGTCTCAAATGGATCATTTAAAAAGGACTTTTCGCCCATTGACGAGGAGTGTGGCTGTTATACGTGTAAAAACTACAGTCGTGCCTATCTCAACCATCTCTTCCGTGCCAAGGAAATTCTTGGCTCGACTCTTGCGACCATACATAACCTCTT